>JASJBG010000206.1 GCA_030066625.1 Woeseiaceae bacterium | reverse complement strand
GTCATGACGTAGTCGACGAAGTGCTCGAGCGCGGCGGTCCGGCCCGGGCGACCGGCAAGCCGGCAGTGCAGCCCAACCGACAGCATGCGACCGCCCTCCCGGTAGAGCACGTCGAAACTGTCCTTGAGGTAGTCGTAAAACTGTATACCGGTATTGAATCCCTGCGGCGTCGCGAAGCGCATGTCGTTTGCGTCAAGCGTGTACGGAACGACGAGCTGCGGCGTCGCGAAGCGCTGGTCCCAGTAAGGCAGGTCGTCAGCGTAGCTGTCCGCTATGTAGACGAAACCGCCCTCCTCCGCCGCGATCCGCGCTGAATTCTCGCTCGTGCGGCCGAGGTACCAGCCGAGCGGCGGTCCACCGGTCACGCGTGTGTGTGTCTCGATGGCGAGCTTCAAGTGTTCGCGCTCGGTTGCCTCGTCAACGCCGTG
This sequence comes from Woeseiaceae bacterium, assembly GCA_030066625.1. Lineage (GTDB taxonomy): Bacteria > Pseudomonadota > Gammaproteobacteria > Steroidobacterales > Woeseiaceae > UBA1847. Next base: position 4,863 of record JASJBG010000206.1, on the reverse strand, counting down.
GTAGTCGATCCAGCGGTAGCCATGACTCGCGATTTCCCAGTCCGCAAGCTGCATCGCGGCAACGGCCTCGGCGTTGCGGGCAAGCGCCATCGCCACGCCGAATACGGTCACGGGCAGCTCGCGCTCGGTGAACAGGCGGAGCAGCCGCCAGAAACCCGCGCGCGCGCCGTACTCGTAGATCGACTCCATGTTCATGTGGCGTGCGCCTGCGAACGGCACGGCGCCGACGATCTCGGACAGGAAGGCCTCGGAGGCCGGATCGCCATGCAGCACGCAGTTCTCGGCGCCCTCCTCGTAGTTGACGACGAACTGCACGGCGATGCGAGCCCCGCCTGGCCAGTCCGCCGCGGGCGGCGTCTGTCCGTATCCCCTGAGATCCCTGGGATAGTCGCTCATTGCTCGCCCTCGCGCGCCTGGTACCAGCGGTCGATGATGGCGCGTTCCTCCTCGGTGATGTTCGTGAGGTTGCCGATCGGCATCACCCGCGAGACCACGGTCTGCTGATGAATCCTGTCGGCCTCTGCGAGTATCTGCGCATCCGTTTCGAGTATGACCCCACCGGGCGGCGCCGGAAACGCCGGGTGACTCGGCTCCGCAGCGTGGCAATTCGTGCAGCGCGTCAGGACGACCTGCCGAACCTCGTCGAACGATGCCGCACCGAGCGAGCCCGCCGCGGGCTGCCGCGGCGCAATGGCGACAGCAACGCCGAGTAGCAGGATGACCGCGACCGCCGCAGGCAGCATCGAAGCGTCGCCTTTGTGACGTGCGACGAAGTACACGCGTATCAGTGCGCCCGCGAGCGAGATCGCGACGAGGATCAGCCAGTTCCATTCGTGCCCGTAGGTCATCGCGAAGTGATTGCTCGTCATCGCGAACAGCACGGGCAGCGTGAAGTAGGTGTTGTGCACCGAGCGCTGCTTCGCGCGCAGGCCAGGTGCAGGGTCGGGCGCCTCACCGCGCTCCGCGGCGGCGACCATCTGCCGCTGCCCCGGGATGATCACGAAGAACACGTTCGCAACCATGATCGTGCCGAGCACCGCCCCGAAATGAATGTACGCACCGCGGCCGCCGAACAGCTCGCAGACCCCCCACGCGAGCAGCGTGACGAGCAGGAACAAAACGCCACTCAGAAACGATTCGTTGCGGCCGAGCGGCGACCTGCACAGCAAGTCGTAGACGAGCCAGCCGCCGACGATCAGCGCCGCGGCGATCGCCACCGCCGTCGTCGGCGTCAGTGCCGCAACGGCCGGGTCGATCAGGTAGACCTCTGCGCCATACCAGTACACCAGCACCAGCAGGAACATGCCGGACAGCCAGGTTGTGTAAGCCTCCCATTTGAACCAGTGGAGGGTTGCCGGCAGGGTCTTCGGCGCGACCCGGTACTTCTGCGCGTGATAAAAGCCGCCGCCGTGCACGGACCAGAGCTCGCCGCCAACGCCGCGCTCGTCGTCTTCGGACCTGCTCGGTGCCTCGAGGTGATTGTCGAGCCAGATGAAATAGAACGACGAACCGATCCAGGCAATCCCGACCACGAAGTGTAGCCAGCGCGCGAGCAGGTTCAGCCAGTCGAGGACGTACGCTTCCATGCAGGGATCAGTCGCGCGACAGCGCGTGTACGTTGTCGGGCCAGGTCCGCTTCGCCTGCGCCGCTTCGCGAGCCTGCAGCAGCTCGGCGGCGACAGCGACCGCGATTTCGGCCGGCTTCTTGCCGGTAATGCCGTCGACGCCGATCGGGCAGACCAGGCGTTCGAGGACCGCCTCGGGCATGCCCTGCGCGCGATAGCGTTTCTCGAATCGGCGCCGCTTGGACCTCGAACCGATCAGGCCGCAATACGCGGCGTCGCCGCGGCGCAGGATTCGGTCGCAGACCTCGAAATCAGTCGCATGGCTGTGGGTCATGACCAGGAAATAGGCGCCCGCCGGCAGTGCGGCAACCTCGAGTGCCGGCTCCGCGGTCTCGACGGCGCGCGCGTTGGCGGGCACGCCGCGAAACACGTTGCGGCGGCTGTCGACCCAGCGAATATTGCAGTCGATGCGTGACAGCGCCGCGACCACGGCGCTACCGACGTGACCCGCGCCAAAGATGGCTACGTGGAAGTCGCTGCTGACGATCGTCTCGACAAAGACATCGTCGACACGTTCCGCCGTCCGGCCGCGCTCGAGCAGGTCGCGCGCGTGCAGGAGCAGGTCCGCCGCAAGTGGCACCGGTCCGAACTCGGTGTCAGCCGTGACCACGGTCTTGCCGGCCGATTCGCCGATACCCGTAACCAGGGTGGCCGGCATTCGCTGACCGTGCAGCGCACGCAGGTCGCTGAGCCAGCGCGGCAGGCCGTTCGCCAGCGGCTCGAACAGGATATCGACGACGCCGCCGCAGCACTGCCCCATCGCGCTGCCGAGCGGAAAGGTGCGAACCGACGGCACTTCCTCTGCATCGAGCATGCCGACGGCAATCCGCGTGCACTCGTGCTCGAGCTGGCCGCCGCCGATCGTCCCGATCGTCTCGCGCGCCGTCACCAGCATCTTCGCTCCCGCTTCACGCGGCGCCGAGCCGCGGACTCCCGCGACGGTCACGAGCACGACGGGTTCGCCTGCCGCGCAGAGATCAGCCAGCTCGTCGATCCACTCGTTCATCGTCCGCGCCCCTCCCAGGCGTTGAGCACGGCCTCCGGGGTTGCCGGCGCATCGAGCGGCGGCAGCGGATTATCAGCTGTCGCGATCGCGTCCCGGATCGCGTGAAAAACGGACAGTGCCAGCATGAGCGGCGGCTCGCCGACCGCCTTGGAGCGGTAAATCGTATCTTCGCGATTGGCCGAGTTCTGCAGCAGCTCGACGTTCATCTCGACCGCCAGGTCCGAGCAGGTCGGAATCTTGTAGGTCGAAGGCGCGTGCGTCTTGAGCTCGCCGCGATCGTTCCACCAGAGCTCCTCCGACGTCAGCCAGCCGGCACCCTGCACGAATCCGCCTTCGACCTGGCCGAGATCGACCGCCGGGTTGAGCGAATCGCCGCAGTCATGGACGATGTCGACGCGCAGGATCCGGTGTTCGCCCGTCAACGTATCGACGACGACCTCGGTGACCGCGGCACCGTACGCGAAGTAGAAGAACGGACGGCCGCTGAAGGTCTCTCGATCGTAGTGGATCTTCGGCGTCTTGTAGAAGCCGGTTGCCGACAGCGACACGCGATCTGCCCACGCAAGCCGCGTGAGGTCGGAAAATGCGACGGTTTCGTCACCGACCCTGACCTCGTCATTGCCGAACGTGACCTCCGCCTCGCTGACCGAGAAGTGCCGACAGGCAAACTCCGTCAGCCGGCGGCGAATCGTCGCCGCAGCTTTCTGAGCGGCCTTGCCGTTCATATCGGCACCGCTTGACGCCGCGGTCGCCGACGCGTTCGGCACTTTGCTCGTGTCCGCCGCCGTCGCGCGGATCCGGGCCACGCTGATGCCGAACTCGTCCGCAACGATCTGCGCCACCTTGATGTAGAGACCCTGCCCCATCTCGGTGCCGCCATGATTGAGCTGCACGCTGCCGTCCTTGTAGACGTGCACGAGCGCGCCGGCCTGGTTCAGGATCGTCGACGTGAACGAGATACCGAACTTGACGGGCGTCAGGGAGATTCCATGGCGCAGCAGCGGGTTGCCCGCATTGCGCTCGGCGATTGCGCGCCGTCTTTCGGAATAATCGGAGTCCGCGACCAGCTTGTCGACGATCAGGTCGATGACGTTGTCGTCGATCGTCTGTCCGTACTGGGTCACGTTGCGCTCGTCGATGCCGTAGAAGTTGGCGCGGCGAACGTCCAGTGGATCTTTGCCGAGTGTGCGCGCGATGTCCTCGATCACGTACTCGATGGCGAACATGCCCTGCGGCCCGCCGAAACCGCGAAACGCGGTATTCGATACCGTGTGAGTCTTGCAGCGGTGCGACCTGATGTGCACGTCGCCGAGGAAGTAAGTGTTGTCGCAGTGGAACATCGCGCGATCGTTGACCGGGCCCGACAGGTCGGCGCTGATCCCGCAGCGCGACGCGAGCGTGAAGTCGATGCCTTCGATACGGCCGTCGTCGTCGAAGCCAACCTCGTAGTCGATCAGGAAATCGTGGCGTTTGCCGGTCATGATCATGTCGACGTCACGGTCGAGCCTGAGCTTGCAGGGCCGTCCCGTCTTGTCAGCCATGAGCGCGGCGATGCACGCGATCAGCGCCGCCTGCGACTCCTTGCCGCCGAACGCGCCGCCCATGCGCCGGCAGATGACGACGACATCCTTGGCTTCCCGATTGGTGGCGTCCGCGACGATTCGCTGCACCTCGTCCGGATGCTGCGTGGAGCTGTAGACAAGCAACGCGCCGTCTTCCTGCGGCAGCGCCATCGCAACGTGTCCTTCGAGATAGAACTGGTCCTGCCCGCCACAGCAGGCTCGCCCCTGCAGCCGATTCGGCGCCGCCTCGAGCGCCGCGGTCGCATCGCCGCGCTCGAGCGTTTCGCTCGGCAACACGAAGGACCCGGCCTCGACGGCCGAGTCGATGTCGAGAATCGGGTCCAGCGGCGCATACTCGATGTCGGCTTCGAGCGCTGCGCGCCGCGCGGCCCCGACCGTGCCTGCCGCAACGACGAAAACCGGCTGCCCGATGTATTGCACGCGGTCCTCGGCCAGGACGGGATCGTCGTGCACAATCGGGCCGTAGTTATTGCTGCCCTTGATAGCGCTTGCGTCGAACACGTCGACGACGCCGGGCGCTCTGACGACGGGGTCGAGATCGATACCTTCGATGCGCGCATGCGCCTCGGTACTCATGCCGACCGCCAGGTGCAAAAGGTCCCGCGGTTCGGGCAAATCGTCGGTATACGTAGCGCGGCCGCTGACGTGC
>JASJBG010000059.1 GCA_030066625.1 Woeseiaceae bacterium | reverse complement strand
GGTCAATGTACTCGAGCGTTCGTTTGCGGCACTCGTCCATCGCCGCAACGAAAACGCTGTCCATCTTGTCGAGAGGAATCACGAACTGACTGTTGAATGCCTCTACGCGTTCGGCTAGCGGACCATCACCCGGCAGCAAGGCATCGACTTCATCAAGGATTGCCTGGAAGTGGGCCGCATCGTAATCGGGAGCGCGAGAGCCGAACAGCGCCAGGGATTCGTCGTCAAAATCCAGATACACCTCTTTGTTGATGGCAACTCGTGCGTTGAGCGCGAGCAGCCGTCCTCGAAGGCCGAACACCCGCTGGCGGAGCATCTCGTCATCGTCGGTAAGCACGTGCATGAGACGCGAGCTCAGTTCTACGGAAGCCTTGGCAATCTCATCCAGTGTCAGCTGTCTGTTCTCTGCTTCCGTGCGCAGTTCTTCGGGACCAAAATATGCGTCCACATGCGCTTTGTCATGCAGGCCCATCGACAGCTCGAGGAACAGGTATTCCTTCGCGAGTTCGTCAATGTCGGGTTGCGACTGGCCGCACGCAGATAGTGAGACGAGGAGCGTGAGGGCAAGGAGTCTAGTCTTCATCGAGTTTCTTCAGTTCGTAGAGCGCGTCGAGTGCTTCGCGCGGGGACATGGAATCGGGGTCGAGCTCCGCGACGGCGTCGCGCAGTGCGTCTTCAGAAACGGGTTCCGGCGCCGTGAAGTCAAAGCCCTGCTGCAGCGCGCCCTCGGCGCGGGCCCGCTGGTCCTCGAGGTGCTCGAGGTAAGCGCGTGCCCGGCGGATGACGCGCTTGGGAACACCCGCGAGCGAAGCAACCTGCAGGCCGTAGCTCTGGTTCGCAGGGCCCGGGCGAACCGAATGCAGGAACACGAGCTGACCGTCGTGCTCGGTGGCATCGAGGTGTACGTTGCCGCAGGCCGGCAGTTCCTGTGCCAGGGCCGTCAACTCGAAGTAATGGGTTGCGAACAGCGTAAACGCCTTTACCTTCTCACCCATGTGATGCGCGGCTGCCCACGCGAGTGACAGGCCGTCGAAGGTGCTCGTGCCGCGACCAATTTCGTCCATGAGTACCAGGCTGTGCTCGGTGGCGTTGTTGAGAATCGTCGCGGTCTCGGTCATCTCGACCATGAACGTCGAGCGGCCGCCGGCCAGGTCGTCGGATGCACCGATGCGCGTGAAGATCCGGTCGATCGGGCCGATCTTCGTACGCTCGGCCGGTACGTAGCTGCCGACCAGGGCGAGGATCGCGATCAGCGCGGTCTGGCGCATGTAGGTGGACTTGCCGCCCATGTTCGGTCCCGTGATCACGAGCAGGCGGCGCTCGTCATCGAGCGCGACGTCGTTGGCGACGAACGGCGCGTCGATGACCTGTTCGACGACCAGGTGTCGGCCGCCTTCGATCTCGATGCACGGCTCGTCGGCAAGTTCCGGTTGCGTCAGTCGCAGGCTGTCGGCACGTTCCGCGAAGCAGGTCAGCACGTCGAGCTCGGCCAGCGCAAAGGCGGTCTGCTGCAGCTCGGCGAGGCTGTCGTTCAAGCGATCGAGCAGCTCCTCGTAGAGCTTCTTTTCCTGGGCGAGAGCACGCTCTCGTGCACTCAGGACCTTGTCCTCGAAGGTCTTGAGTTCCGGGGTGATGTAGCGCTCGGCTGCCTTGAGCGTCTGCCGGCGCGTGTAGTCGACCGGCGCCTTGTCCGCCTGGCCCTTGCTGATCTCGATGTAGTAGCCGTGCACGCGGTTGTAGCCGAGCTTGAGCGTCGAGATGCCGGTGCGCTCTTTCTCGCGGGCTTCGAGGTCGAGGAGGAACTGATCGGCATTGGCCGCTATCGCTCGCAGCTCGTCGAGTTCGTCGTCGTAGCCGTCGGCGATGACGCCGCCATCGCGAATCACCATCGGTGGGTTGTCGACGATCGCCTTGCTCAGGCGTTCGTGCTCGCGGCGATGTTCGCGGATCGCATCGCGCAGCTCGCCGAGCAGCGGCGAGTCGATGCCGGCCAGTGTCGACCGAAGGCCGGGCAGGCGAGATAGTGCATCGGCGAGCTTTTCGAGGTCGCGCGGTCGGGCCGAGCGCAGCGCGACACGCGACAGAATCCGTTCGACGTCGCCGATGCCGGCCAACTCGTCGCCAAGCGACTGGACAATCCCGGCCGACTGCATCGCGCCGATGGCCTGGTAGCGGCCGCGCAGGACCTGGGCATCGCGCAGCGGTCGGTTCAGCCAGCGCCTGAGCAGCCGGCTGCCCATCGGGCTCCGGCAGCGGTCCATGACACCGGCGAGCGTGTGTCGGTCGTGGCCGGCCAGCGATCGTTCGATCTCGAGATTGCGTCGCGTCGGTCCGTCCATGATGACGGCTTCATCGCGACGCTCGACCGTGATCGATGTGAGGTGCGGCAGTGAGGCCTTTTGTGTGTCGGCAACGTACTGCAGCAGCGCGCCGGCCGCGGCAACGCCGCGCGGGTAGTCGTCGCAGCCGAAGCCCGCCAGGTCGCGCGTGCCGAACTGCGCGGCGAGCAGTCGGCGCGCGCTGTCGAGTTCGAAATGCCAGGGCGGACGCCGGCTAACCCGGAGCCATTCGTCAACGCCCTCGATAGTCGGCGCATCCTCATCGACGATCAGCTCGGCGGGGCGCAGCCGCTCGAGTTCGCCCAGGAGCGCCTCGCGATCGCCGACCTCGGTCAGTCGAAACCGGCCGCCGGCGAGGTCCAGCCAGGCGATGCCGAGCATGTCGTCGTGTGCGTAGACCGCGGCGACCAGATTGTCGCGATATTCCGAGAGCAGCGCCTCGTCCGTGAGCGTGCCCGGCGTGACGATCCGGGTCACCTGGCGTTCGACCGGGCCTTTGGACGTCGCCGGGTCGCCGATCTGTTCGCAGATGGCCACGGACTCGCCCTTGCTGACGAGCCGGGCGAGGTAACCCTCGGCGGCGTGGTAGGGCACACCCGCCATCGGGATCGGGTTGCCGCCCGACTTGCCGCGCGCCGTCAGCGTGATATCGAGCAGCGCGGCCGCTTTCCTGGCGTCGTCGTAAAAAAGCTCGTAGAAATCGCCCATGCGATAGAAGACCAGCATGTCGGGATACTCGGCCTTGATCGCCAGATACTGCCGCATCATCGGCGTATGCACGGGAGAGACGTTTGCGCTCATGGAGTGGAGCGGCCGCTGGACCGCGATTATGATTGGCTCATGAAAATACTGCATGTCGAAACGGGACGCCATCTCTACGGCGGGCCGCAGCAGGTGGTCTACCTGATGTCGGCGCTGCGCGAGCGCGGCCACGAGGGCGAACTCGTTTGCCCGCCGGCGTCCGGCATCGACGGCGCCGCACGCGCCGCGGGTATCCCGGTCCGCAACCTGTTCTGCGCCGGCGATCTCGACCTGCCGTTCGCGTACCGGCTGACGCAGTACATCAACGAAACGAAGCCCGACATCGTGCACTGCCACAGCCGCCGCGGCGCCGACGTGCTCGGCGGGCTGGCGGCGAGTTTCGCCGACGTTCCCGCGGTCGTCTCGCGGCGTGTCGACAACACGGAGATGCGCTTGGTCGCGGCGCTTCGCTACCGGCCGTTCAAGCGCGTCATCGCCATTTCCGACGCGATCGCCGCCGTGCTCCGCAACCGCGGTGTCGAGGACGAGCGGATCGTCGTAATTCGCAGCGCCGTGGATTCCGACGCGTTCGCGTCGAAGCCCGACTGTGCTGCCATGCGGCCGGAATTCGGCGTGCCTGACGACGTGTTCGTCGTTGCGGCAGCAGGGCAGCTCATCGAGCGCAAAGGTCATCGCTACCTGCTGGACGCCGTGGCGGCGATCAAGGACTCGATGCCGCCGTTCAGGCTGATCATCTTCGGTGACGGGCCGCTCGAAAACGAGCTGCGCGAACAGGCTGCGAACCTGGGTCTTGGCGACATCGTGCAGTTCGCAGGGTTCCGCGATGACCTCGACTCGTTCTTCGGCTGCCTCGACCTGTTCGTGCACCCGTCGCTCGCCGAGGGGCTCGGCGTCGCGACCCTGAAAGCGCAGGCGGCGGGCGTCCCCGTCGTCGCGTTTGCAGCGGGCGGCGTCACCGAAGCGGTCGCCGCCGACGAGAGCGGCCTGCTCGTGCCGCCCGGTGACGTCGATGCGCTTGGCGGTGCGATCGCCACGCTGATGAACGACGACCAGATACGGGCTTCCCTCGGCGGCGCCGGCCGGGCGCGCATGCAAAACGAGTTCTCGATCGCTACGATGGCGGACAAGCACGTCGAACTGTACGAGTCGGTGCTCGATGACGGATGAAGCGGCGCTTGCCGCGCGTGCGGCGGAGCTGGTGGGCTCGCTGGCTGCGGCCGGCAAGGTTGCGACCACGGCCGAGTCCTGCACCGGCGGCTGGATCGCCAAGGCGCTGACCGACGTGCCTGGAAGTTCTGCGGTGTTCGGCTACGGCGCCGTCAGCTATTCGAACGACGCCAAGCAGGCTTTGCTGGGCGTTAGTGAGCAGACGCTCGCGACGGACGGCGCTGTCAGCGAAGCCACGGTGCGAGAGATGGTCGGCGGTGCGCTGGACGTGAGCGGCGCTGATCTTGGTGTCGCGGTCAGCGGTATCGCGGGGCCGGACGGGGGCAGTGCCGACAAGCCCGTCGGTACGGTCTGGTTCGCATGGGGGATGCGCGACGGCGATGCCGTCTCGATCGACTGCGAACGGCACGTGTTCGCGGGCGACCGCGATTCTGTGCGGCGGCAAACGGTATTGAAGGCCCTGGACGGGCTCGGGGACAGATTGAACGCATGAGCACCAAACGACTGTTTTTCTCGCTGTGGCCGAACGACCGCCAGCGCGAACAGTTACGCAACGTTATCAGCCCGATTGCCAAGCTCGTCGAGGGCCGCGCCGTCTACCGCGATGGCTGGCACGTCACGCTGGCCTTCGTCGGCGACTTCCCGGAATCGAGAACCTCGGAGCTCCAGGCCGCCGCCGCGGAGATCCCGTTCGAGCCGTTCCGGCTGCGTTTCGATCACGCAGAATACTGGCCTCGCGCCAAGGTCGGCGTGCTCTCGCCGCAGCGCGTGCCACCCGAGCTCGAGTCGTTGGTCGGCCGGCTCAACGGCGTGCTCGCGGACGCGGGAATCACGCCCGAGGACCGGGTCTATCGGCCGCACATCACGATCGTGCGCGCCGCGCGGCCCTTCGAGACCCAGCGGCTCGCGCAGCCGCTGATGACCGAGTGGACCGGCTTCGAGCTGATCGAGTCCATATCGAGCCGCGGCAGCTCCAAGTACTACCCAGTGAAACAATAGTTTCCGCCGAAAAGCTCATTTCGGTGCAAAGAGCGGGATTTCGAAGCTCGCGCCGCTATTGGGTTTCGGCCACAATTACTGTATATAATCACATGCATTCTCAAACCCACTGGATGGCTTGATTTCTATGGATGACAACCGCAAAAAAGCACTCGCGGCCGCGCTCGGCCAGATCGAAAAACAGTTCGGCAAAGGCTCGGTCATGCGCCTCGGCGACGGCAGCGCCGCGCGCGATATCGAGGAAGTGTCGACGGGCTCGATTGGGCTGGACGTCGCGCTCGGCATTGGTGGCCTGCCCAAGGGCCGCGTGGTCGAGATCTACGGCCCGGAGTCTTCGGGCAAGACGACGCTGACGCTGCAGGTGGTTGCGGAAGCCCAGAAAGCCGGCGGCACGGCCGCCTTCGTCGACGCCGAGCACGCGCTCGATCCGCAGTACGCCGAGAAGCTCGGCGTCAACGTCGACGAACTGCTCGTCTCGCAACCCGACACGGGTGAGCAGGCGCTCGAGATCACCGACATGCTCGTGCGCTCGGGTGCCGTGGACGTGATCGTCGTCGACTCGGTTGCCGCGCTGACGCCCAAGGCCGAGATCGAGGGCGAGATGGGCGACTCGCACGTCGGCCTGCAGGCCCGCCTGATGTCGCAGGCCCTGCGCAAGCTCACCGGCAACATCAAGCGTTCGAACTGCATGGTGATCTTCATCAACCAGATCCGCATGAAGATCGGCGTCATGTTCGGCAGCCCCGAGACGACCACGGGAGGTAACGCGCTCAAGTTCTACTCGTCCGTGCGCCTGGACATTCGCCGCATTGGCGCGATCAAAAAGGGCGACGAGGTCATCGGCAACCAGACCCGCGTCAAGGTCGTCAAGAACAAGGTGTCGCCGCCGTTCAAGCTCGCCGAGTTCGAGATCCTCTACGGCCAGGGCATCTCCCGCGAGGGCGAGATCATCGATCTCGGCGTGCAGCACGGCATCGTCGACAAGGCGGGTTCGTGGTACAGCTACGGCGACGACCGCATTGGCCAGGGCAAGGAAAACGTGCGCGAGTTCCTGAAGACGAACCCGGAGATGGCGGCCGAGATCGAGGCGAAGATCCGCGCCAAGCTGCTGCCGGACACGGTGGTCGAGCAGCCGGCCGAGGACGACGAGGCCGTCGCCGAGGCCTGATGCCCGAACCGTCACCGATCAACGACCTACTGAGCGACCTCGTCCAGCCGGACGAGGTCGATCGCTTTTCGGACCCGGTAGAAGCCCGCAAGAAGGCCATGGACTACCTCGCGCGGCGCGAGCACTCCCGCGATGAGCTCATGAAAAAGCTCGAGAAGGCGGGTTTCGACGGCAACGTGGCGCTCGACGCCATCGAGGCGCTCAAGGCGGAAGGGTTGCAGAGCGATCGCCGCTTCGTCGAGGCATTCGTCCAGTCCAACGTGCGCAAGGGCAAGGGGCCTGCCAGGATCCGGGCCTCTTTGCGCGAGCGCGGCATCCGCGAGCCCCTGGTCGACGCGGTGCTGACCGAGCTCGATACCGACTGGGCTGCCCTTGCAATCGAGGTGCATCGCCGCAAGTTCGGAGACGAGTTGCCGGTGGACTTCAAGGAGAAGGCCCGGCAGATGCGGTTCCTGCAATATCGTGGATTCGAGTCGGAGCAGATTCAGGCAGCGGTTTCGGGAACTGATTGAAACCACTAGAATTCGCCCGATGAAGACCATGACGAGCAACGAGCTCCGCCAGGCGTTCCTGGATTATTTCGCCGAACACGGCCACGAGGTGGTCGCGAGTTCCCCGCTCGTGCCCGGCAACGACCCGACCCTGCTGTTCACCAATGCCGGCATGGTGCAGTTCAAGGACGTATTCCTGGGCGAGGACAAGCGCAGCTACAACCGCGCGGCGACCTCGCAGCGCTGCGTGCGTGCCGGTGGCAAGCACAACGACCTCGAGAACGTCGGCTACACGGCCCGGCACCATACGTTCTTCGAGATGCTCGGCAACTTCAGCTTTGGCGACTATTTCAAGCGCGAGGCGATCCAGTACGGCTGGGAGTTCCTGACCGAGAAGCTCGGCCTGCCGCCGGAGCGGCTGTGGGTCACCGTCTTCAACGACGATGATGAAGCCGCCGACATCTGGCTCAAGGAGATGAAGATCGACCCCAAGCGCTTCACGCGCATGGGCGAGAAGGACAATTTCTGGGCCATGGGCGATACGGGACCCTGTGGCCCGTGTTCCGAGATCTTCTTCGATCACGGCCCCGACGTCGAAGGCGGCCCGCCAGGATCGCCCGACGAAGACGGCGATCGCTACGTCGAAATCTGGAATCTCGTTTTCATGCAGTTCGATCGCTCCGCCGACGGCACGATGACGCCGCTGCCGAAGCCGTCCGTCGATACCGGGATGGGCCTCGAACGCATCGCCGCCGTCATGCAGGGCGTGCACTCGAACTACGATATCGACCTGTTCGCTAACCTGATCAACGCCATTGCCGACACGCTCGGCGTCGACAACGACGGCAATGCCTCGCTGAATGTCATCGCGGATCACATCCGTGCCTGCGCATTCCTGATCGTCGACGGCGTCCTGCCCGGCAATGAAGGCCGCGGCTACGTGCTGCGCCGAATCATTCGCCGCGCGATCCGGCACGGCAAGAAGCTCGGCCACGACGAGCCGTTTTTTTACAAGCTCGTGGCGCCGCTCGCGAAAGAGATGGGCGAGGCCTACCCGGAGCTCGGCAAGTCGCAGGCACATGTCGAGAAGGTGTTGGCGAAGGAAGAGCGACGATTCGCGGAGACCCTGCACCAGGGCATGGAGATTCTCGAGGCAGCCATTGCCGATCTCGATTCGAAGGAGATCCCGGGCGACGTCGTCTTCAAGCTCTATGACACGTACGGATTCCCGGTCGACCTGACCGCCGACGTCGCGCGCGAGCGCGGGCTGGCCGTCGACCAGGCCGGTTTCGAATCCGCAATGCGCGTCCAGCAGGAGAAAGCCAAGGCGGCCAGCAAGTTCGCCGCGAGCGGCGGTGCCTCGCTCAAGACTGCAGCCGAGACGGACTTCCTGGGCTACGACGGCACCGACGGCGTCTGCAAGATCGTCGAGCTGTACAAGGACGGCGAGGCGGTCGAAGTACTGAACGCCGGCGACGACGGCATCGTCATCCTGTCAACGACGCCGTTCTATGCCGAAAGCGGCGGCCAGATTGGCGACAAGGGACTGCTCGCCGAGGAAGGCCGGCTGTTCCGTGTCGACGACACGCAGAAGAACGGCAAAGCGATCGTGCACTACGGTGCCGTCGAGGAAGGCGAGTTCCGCGTCGGCCAGAAGGTCGAGGCCATCGTCGATGCCGATCGCCGCCAGTCGATCGTTCTCAATCATTCGGCGACGCACCTGATGCACGCGGCTCTTCGCAACGTGCTTGGCGAGCACGTCACCCAGAAGGGCTCGCTGGTAGCGCCGGATCGGCTGCGCTTCGATTTCTCGCACTACGAACCGGTGACGCCGGATCAGCTCGAGGAGATCGAGAGAATCGTCAACGACGAGATACGCGCCAACCGCGGCGCGGAGATTCGCCACATGAGTTACGACGACGCCATCGAGTCGGGAGCGATGGCGCTGTTCGGCGAGAAATACGGCGATGAGGTTCGCGTGCTGCGCTTCGGCGACTTCTCGGTCGAGTTATGTGGCGGCACGCACGTCGACCGCACGGGGGACATCGGCGTCTTCAAGATCACGTCGGAAGGCGGCGTCGCCTCGGGCGTTCGCCGAATCGAGGCCGTGACGGGGCAGGGCGCACTCGAGTGGATCGACGGGCGCCAGAGCATGCTCGGCGAGATCGCGAGCCTGCTGAAGAGCCAGCCCGACCAGGCAACGATCAAGGTCGAGCAGCTCTTGAAGCGCAACAAGGACCTCGAGAAGGAGCTCGCGGCGGCCAAGCAGGCGCTCGTTACCGGCCAGGCGGTGGACCATGCCGAAAACGTGCAGGAGATATCCGGCATCAAGGTACTGGCGACCCGCATGGATGGCGCCGATGCGAAAACCCTGCGCGATGCCGTGGACCGCTTCAAGGACAAGCTGCAGAGCGCAATCGTCGTCGTCGGCTCAGTGGAAGGGGACAAGGTTCGTCTTGCGGCCGGCGTGACCAAGGACAACACCGCGAAGATTAAGGCGGGCGACCTGATCAAGCCTGTCGCCGAGGCCGTTGGCGGCAAGGGCGGCGGTCGACCCGACTTCGCCCAGGCCGGCGGTTCCAACCCCGCGGCACTCGACGGCGCCCTCGAATCGGTGCCCGGCTGGGTGGCGGAGCAGCTGGGCTGAAGAGTTCACCGGGAGAGGGATAGACGCCCGCGGCTCCGCGTGGCCGTAACTTGCCATAGCGGAACTTCGACGACCCACCGTAGGAGCGGCTTCCAGCCGCGATCCGGCGTTCGAGATACTGATCGAATCTCGAGGTCTCTCAGAGAATTCGGCGAAGCCATCACAATGGACGGCAAAATCTGCGGGTGCCATGCCAAAAGCGCAAGTCGCTTATCGCGGCTGGAAGCCGCTCCTACGGAGGAACGTCCTAGAGAGGGATAGACGTGCCGCTGTCGCGGCACGTGCTCAGTTGCGGCTTCGCCGCCGACTGAGTCGAACAGGGTTCGAAGTCCCAGCCTCCCTCGGCGAGACAAATGGACGGGCCCGAGAGAGGGATAGACTCGTCGCTACGCTCCTCGCCCTGCGGGCGCGCTTCGCGCGTCGTCTCGGCCGCCTTCGGCGGCCTCGGCTCGAACCAGAGGGTTCGTCTCTCCAAGTTCTTTTCACTGGAGTCGGAGCTTGTCGAGAGAGGGATAGACGCTTCGCCTGCGGCTCCGCGTGCTCGCTTGCTGACGCTGCGCGAGTCGAACAGGGTTCGAAGTCCCAGCCTCCCTCGGCGAGACAAACAAAAAAGGCCCCGCGAGGGGGCCTTTTTGTTTGTCTGGCGGAGAGAGAGGGATTCGAACCCTCGATACGCTATTAACGTATACTCCCTTAGCAGGGGAGCGCTTTCGACCACTCAGCCATCTCTCCGTGATCGTCCAGCCACGGGCTATGTGCCCGCGAGGGGCGACATAGTACTGACTCGGGATACCCGAGGTAAACCCCTGTAACTCAAGCTTGGACTTACTTTTCGGCGGCTTGCTTCTCGGAAGCCTCGGCTGCCTTTTCGCTCTGGATTCGCTCGAAAATCTCTTCGCGGTGCACAGCCACGTCTTTCGGCGCATTGATGCCGATCCGTACCTGGTTACCCTTGACTCCCAAGACAGTGATCGTGACATCGCTCCCGATCATCACCGTCTCACCAGCGCGTCGTGTCAGTATCAACATGACCTTTATTCTCCATCCCTGCAGGGCTCCTGCCCTGTTCTTGTTGGCGCGTGGTCTCCTAAACGCTTGTAATACTAGCCGATTTCCTCAGGCGATGCGCAAGCAAGTCTAGAAAACTAGATCGATCGGTAAAGAACAGCTATTTAACAATAAGTCCCATCGGTAGCAGGGCAATTCATCGTCGGCACAGCCAGTCGGCAATTGGTCACCAGAAAGTCACAATCGGGTCAGGTGATCGGCAGTCCGTTTACGCAGACTTCTCATAAAGGACATCACGAACCGAGGAGTCACGCGATGGTCACCTTCAAGCTGACGTATAACGAAATAGAACGAATCAAGCGCGCCGCGGAGTACGCCGGATTCCCGTGGGAACCGATCTGCAAGAGACCCCGGACCGCCAGGCGTTTCATGCATCGCGTGGAGGCCGAGATGACCCGCAATGGCATTGAGAAGGCGCCGGTCCCGGAGCGCGAGCTCCGCTTCGCGGCTGCCTGAACGGCCAGGGGCCAAGCCAATTTGTAAAATTAACACTGTGAAATTTTTACTGTGAAATTTTCACTTCGATTCGACTAGTCTGGGAGCCTCACAAGCGAAAAGCCAAGAGGAAGCTCCGATGAACGCCAAGCTGCTGGACCGACTGATTCCGCTGACGGGTGCGAGCCATGCGGACGTTATCGAGTACTCCACCGACATTCCGATGCGCTACACCGAGTGCTACGCGATGCTGGCCGATGGCCGCAAGGTTCGCCTCAAGGACTGCCGGCAGTTCGTGGGTTGGTGCGGCAAGGGCGACACGCTCGACTTCCTGTTCGACTGTGACGGGCAGCGCGTCGAGATCTGCGTCGACAAGGCCGACCACCACGTCCATGAAGTGAATCGTTGGCAGGTGACGCCGGCCAACGGCGCCGCCAGGGACTTCGTTACCCGCGACGGCAGCATGATCGGTATCGAACTCCGCGAGCGTATCGAAGACGCGCCGCAGCCGCGCTACACGCGCAACCTGGAGAACCCGGTCCTCGACCCGTTCCCCGAGTGGCGCGCGATGCTCAACCGCGCCTGATCGACTAGTTAGTCGCGGGCTTCCTCAACGAGGTTGTCCGCGACCAGTTCGAGCAGGCTGCCCATCTTGTATTGCCACTCGAAGTGGCGCTGGCAGTCATCGAAGTTCTGCCGGCAGTTCGAGCAGCTCGATAGCAGCTCCTCGGCCTCGGTTTCCTCGACCTGCTCCATCTTGAGCTCGAACACCTTGTAGCGCAGCTCGTCCGCCCGGTGGATCGTCACGACGCCGCCGCCGCCCCCACAGCACCAGTTGTAATCGCCACCCTTCGGCATTTCCCGGAAGTCGACGCCCAGGTGATCGAGGATATCCCGCGGTGCCCGCGTAGCACCGCCGCGCCGGGAAACCTGGCAGGGGTCATGGAAGGTCACGGACTTGTCGACCTTTTCGACCTTGAGCCGCCCCGAGTTGAGCGCGTCCGCGATGTACTCGGTGATATGCAGGACCTTGAAAGGCAGCGGCTTGCCGTACATGTTGCCGCCCATCCAGCGCAGCGCCATGTAGGCGTGCCCGCATTCGGGAAGTACCAGCGTCTTCGCGCCGACCTTCACGGCCGCATCGATGATTCGCATGCTGATGTCCCGCTGCCAGTCGAGGTTCCCCGACAGCAGGCCGAAGTTGGTGGCCTCGAAGCCGTCGGTCCGGAATGTCCAGCTCTCGCCCGTCGCGTTCAGGATTTTCGCCGTCGCTGCCATCGCGTCCGGATACTTCTGGATCTCGATCGACGACATCACGACCAGCACATCGGCCTCGTCTTCGTCGATATTGATATCGACCTCGTGTTCGTCCTCCATCCACTCGAGGCGGTCTTCGAAGACCTGCGGCGTCACGCCGAGCGGGCTGCCGTCGACCTCGGCACGCTCCGCGACCGCGTGCAGCTCGTGCGGGATCAGGCCGGCCTTGAACATGCCGTGGCGCGCCTGGCTGACGAGCGAGGCGATGTCGATGCCCATCGGGCAGATCAGCGAGCAGCGGCCGCAAACGGTGCAGCTGTCGTACAGAAGGTGCTGCCATTCCTCGAGCTGCTCCGCCGTGACCTTCTTCTTCAGGTTGAAGGTCTTGAACAGCCATGAGAACGGGCTCGACTCGCGCTTGTAGGCCTGCTTGAAGGGCTCGAGCTTCCAGATCGGCGTGTACTTCGGGTCGCCGGTCTGCACGTAGTACTGGCAAACCTCGGCACAGACGCCGCAGTGGATGCAGCTTTCGAGGTAGGTGGCTGCCGTGCGGCCGAAGTCCTTAGAGAAGTGGGTCATGGCCTGCTCGACGCGCTCGTCGTCGCTCATGTCGCCCTGTTTGTCGAAGCGGACTTCTGGTTTCTTGACGCTCAGGCGTTCGCTCTCGAGATCGAATTCATGTTCCGTCGTGCTCATGTCCGCGCTCCCCGACGTTCGAGAATCGCGCCGGTCGTGCCGCGCGACAGAAAGATCATGTAGGTGTGTGCGAGTTTGCCGAACGGGAACCAGAGCATCAGCAGGGCGACGCTGAACAGGTGAATGGCGATCAGCGTGTCCTCTTCCAGGCCGAAGCCCAGCGGGATGCAGAGGCCCGTGACGAGCGGCAGCGCCGTGACGAACCAGCTCATGTAGTCATCGAAATTCGAGATCAGCTTGAGCACCGGGTGCGTCAATCGCCGGTACAGCATGATGAGCAGGATGCCGACGGTGGCGATACCGACGACGTAGATGACGACGTCGGGAAGCCCCGGCCAGCCGATGCCGAGAAACGCAGCCCAGTTTTCGATGTGCGGCTTGAACAGCAGGATGGCTGTGAACAGGCCGATGTGCATCGTGTAGCCGAGCGTCTTCAGGTGGAAGTTCTCTTTCTTGAAGTCCGGCGCCCCGAGACTGCGGGTCCAGATGACCTTTAACGCCGCTGGAAGCCCGCCGGGCTGGCGCGGCTCCGAATGGTCCGGCTTGTCCTTGTGCAGCAGGATGCCGATCAGCCGCCACGCGGAGCCTGCGATCATGACGAAGAACGAGTACAGAAGCGCCGTCTTGGCGATCTCGAGCAGTTCCATCGAGGGTCCCCGATTTGTTGTTTATTAGGAAACCCTAATGGACGGTCGGGGCTCGCGCCATAGCGGATAACCGTATTGCGATCAGGGCGTATCGATGGGGAAGCCGGCCTGGTTCCACGCGATGATGCCGCCGGCCATCGAGCGGACGTTGCGATAGCCGAGCGCCGCCATGGTCTCGGCGGCGAGCGCCGAGCGTCCGCCGGTGCCGCAGTACAGCACGATGTCCTGGTCTTCGGGCGCAATGCCTTTGTCCTCGCGGACCTTGTCGACGAGCCCGTGCACTTCGAACTCGAGCATGCCGCGCGGCAGCAGGTACGACCCCGGAATGTGGCCGCGCTGGAACTCCACCGGCTCGCGAATATCAATCAGCAGCGTGTCGAGTTTCAGGCACTCGTGCACGTCCCTGACCGAGCACTCCTTGATCGTTGCCTTGGCTTTCGCGACGAGGTCTGCGGGATTGGTCAGCATCGTGTTCTCCGTGTGACGCTTATTCGGCGTCGTCCTTCTTTGCATAGGGATTCGGCGGCATCAGGTCGGCCGGGATCGCGGCGCGGCGGCGGTCTTCCGCCGGCGGGTAGTTCTCCGCCAGATACGTCACGATGCGCTGCTCGGTCTCGGCGTCGAACTGCCAGAGATTTTGCTTCTTCTGCATCCAGCGGATCATGTCGAGCCATTGATCGGCGTCGCCACGCTGGTGGGTAATGAGTTTGGTCGAGTGACAGGCGATGCAGTTGTTGCGCACGATTTCCCAGTCGCCGGTCTTCTTGAGCCCGGTGAACGCATCGATCTCGACGTCGTCGGCCGATGCCACGGCCGCAAGGCCCAGCATCATGATCGCGAAGGCCAGCCGGTGACGCGTCATGCGACCTGGACCGCGATGCGGTGGCAGGCGTTGTTGAGGTAGCCCTTCGGGTTCCAGCCCGGCAGGACCATCGGCTGCGCGACGCCGGCATCGTCAGTCGCGCGCGCCCAGATTTCGTAGTAGCCGGCCTCGGGAAACTCGACGCTCGCACGCCAGTGCTGCCACGCGAGCCGGTTGGCCGGCTTGTCGAGCTCGGCCTTCTGCCAGGTCGCGCCGAAATCGGTCGAGACGTGCATCCTGGCGACCTCCCGGTCGCCCGCCCATGCGTGGCCGCGAATGGCGAGCGCCTTGCCGAGCTCGTGCTCGATGCCGGACTTCGGGAACGTCACGAGCGACTTCACGGGCATCGACTCGATGATGCACATGTCCTCGTCGGGAACGCTGGAGCCCGGGGCCACGGGCGAGCAGGGCACGCGATACGATGTGCCGGTCATCTTGGGCCCATCGTGCACCTGGTTGCGCACGACGATACGGTTGAGCCACTTGCCGCAGACCGAGCCGGGCCAACCGCCGATCACGAGCCTCAAGGGGTGGCCATTCATGTGCGGGATATCTTCGCCGTTCATGGCCCAGGCAATCAGCGATTCCTTCTCCATGGCTTTCGCCACCGGCACGCCGCGGGAGATCGGCGCCTTTGTCGTGTCGCCGCTCGCGTGCGCATCCGCACCGTAATAGGCGACATAGACCGCGTCATCAGTCAGGCCAACGTCTTCGAGCACGTCCTTCAGTCGTACACCCGTCCACTCGGGGCAGCCCACGGCACCGACCGACCACTGGTTGCCTGACGCTGGCGGCACGAATTCGCTGCGGCCGTTGCCGCCGCACTCGAGCTGCAGCTGGTAGGTGTAGTGTTTGAAGCGTTTCTTCAGTTCTGCGATCGAGTACTGTTTGGTCGCCTTCACAGACTCGCCGCCGATCTCGATCATCCACGTTGCGGGATCGATGTTGGCCATCGCAGGCGGGCGACCGTTGTTGCGGATGAACAGGTATTTGCCCGGCGTTACCGCGTCGTCGAGCAGGTGCGCCGGCGTCTCCGCGTTCAGCGGCCGGTCGTTGAGGACGACAAGCCCTTCCTTGCCCGGGATGCTGAAACTCTCGCTGGTCTGCGCCAGCGCTGCAGGAATAAGGCCGCCCGGCATCAGGTGCGCGAACGGAATGGATGCACCGACAGCGGCCGACATCGCGGCGAGGCCGCTGCCTTTGAGAAAACCGCGCCGCGTCAGCGGATCGCTCTTGCGGCCCCAGACGAGTTCGTCCGCCTCGATCGGGTCCTTGCCGTAGAGTTCGTGCAATCCGCGCTCTTTCTTCGCCATGCGTGGTTCCTCGCCTAATACAGCAGCATGATGAGGCCGATACTCACGCCGCCAACGAGCAGCGCGGAGAACAAGCCGACGCCGAGCGGCTTCAGGCCGATGTCCCTGAGTCCCTTGATGCTGGTGCCGAGCCCGACAGCGGCCATCGCGATGCCCAGGCAGAACTCGGCGAATTCCTTGGTGTGGCCGACGATCGCTTGCCACTGCTCGGCCGGGATGAAGCCGAAGGCGGGATCGCCCATGTCACCGACCGTGCGAATCAGGCTCATGATTGCGAAGCCAACGACGAACAGCGGGATCATCGTCCACCATTTCGGTGGTTCCGTGCCGTCGCTGTGATTGCGGTGGTAGACGATGCTCATGAGCGGGATCACGAGCAGCATGCCGAGGTTTCGAACCAGCTTGGTAACGGTTGCGACATCGAGCGCGGCCGGGTCGTCGTAGTACTGCTGGTAGACGAGGCCGGCACCGGCGACCTGCGCAGTCTCGTGCACGGACGTACCAAGGAACAGGCCGGCCGCGAACGGGTCGCCGTTGAAGATCCAGTGTCCGGCAAACGGGTACACGAGCATTGCGAGGACGCCGAACAGGGTTATGCAGGCGACGGCGTAGCTGACCTCGTCATCGCGGGCGGCGATGGTCGGCGCCGTGGCGACGATGGCGGTGGCGCCACAGATACTCGTGCCGACGGCGATCAGCGTACCGAGCTTGCCGGACAGGCCCAGCCGTCGGCTCAGGTGTGTCACGAGCAGCAATGCCGCGCCTACCGTGCCAATGATCACGGGGAGGCTCTTCAGTCCGATGGCACCAACCTCGCCGAGGCTCAGGCGGATGCCGAGTAAGACGATGCCGAACCGCAGCACGCGGACGAGCCCGAAGCGGATGCCCGGCTGCAGGGCAGTCGGCAGGGTAAACGTGTTACGGATAAGGATGCCGAGCAGGATCGCCATCATGATGGCGCTTATCGGACTTTTCGGGAGTCCCATCAACTTGACGCCGATCAGTTCCGACAGGTACTGACCAGCGACGGCAAGGATCAGGGCGAGAATCAGTCCGGGTAGAACGGCCATGCGTGCGCGGTCGCCTTGAGAATAAACAAATTGCGAACGGGCGTGGAGCTAGCTCGCACGCCCGCTGGTGACAACGATCAGGCTGCCGTGTGCTTGATCAGGAACCGGTAAACCGAATCGTTTTGCGAGTGCTCGACGAGTTCGTTACCGGTCTGACGGCAGAAAGCCTCGAAATCCGCGACCGACCCCGGGTCGGTGGCGAGAATCTCAAGTGTGCCGCCGCTCGGCACTTCCTTGAGCGCCTTGCGCGCCTTGAGTATCGGTAGCGGGCAGTTCAGGCCCTTTGCATCCAGCGTGTGATCCGCCATTTTGTTTTGCTCCCCAGGTTTTTTCGTATTAGATGAACAGGTTGATATCGGCCTGCGTTGCGCATTCGATGTAGGTCGCGGCGCCGCCAAGTTCCGGACCTTCGATCATATCGTCGAGGCTGTACTCGAACAGGTCCATTGTCATCTGGCAGGCGATCATGCGCACCTCCGCATCGACCGCGAGTTCGCGCAGGTCCTCGATGGAAGCCACGCCCTTCTTGTTCATGAGATTCTTCATCATCTTCGAGCAGGCCGCGTCAACGCCGGGAATCGCCGTCAGAAGATTGGGCAGGCCCATGTGCATGCCCATCATCGGCATCTTCATGGCGGGGTTACCCGCAGCCGTCAGCTTCAGGTCCAGGTCCTTGAGCAGGAGCGGCAGGCCGTAGAAGGTAAAGAACATCGTAACCGGCACGCCCATCGCGGCGGCAGTCGTTGCCAGGATAAAAGGCGGGTACGCCCAGTCGAGCGAGCCTTTCGTCACGATGATCGACATGCTCTTGGTTTCGGGCGCGGCGACGGGTGCTTCGCCCGTCGACTGTATAGCGTGAGCTTCGGTGGACATGGTTCAACTCCTCCCCGAGTGATCGTTCGTCCGGTTGTACATATTAGAATATCAGAATTGCCTTAATTAGTGGGATAGAATATTCTCGAACGCATGTTGGGGCATGCATCCGTTGCCACTTTGCCGCTCTCCGGGCGGCCCGTTTTCGTCGGTAGCGAGGTATTTCGCCGGGCAGCGTTTGGTTCCAATCACCCCCTGAACCTCGTTCGACATGCGACTGTCGTGGATCTGTCCCGCCTGCTCGGCTGGCTCGACGATACGAATTTTCGTTCGATCACGCCGGCAACGACCGGGCAGCTGCTTGAATTTCATGATCGCGCCTACTTAAAGGCCCTTCAATACGCAGACTCCGAAGGCCGCGTGGCCCCCGACGTCCGCACGCGTTACCAGGTGGGCACGCTCGAGAATCCACTGTTTCCGGGCCTGTTCGAGCGCGCTGCGACGACGGTCGGCGGCTCGATAGAGGCCGCGAGGCTCGCGCTCGCAGGGCACGTCGTTTTTCACCCGTCCGGCGGTACCCATCACGGGCGCCGCGATCGCGCCTGCGGCTTCTGTTATTTCAACGATCCGGTCTTCGCGATCCTGACCCTGCTCGACGCCGACCTCGAGCGCGTCCTCTATATTGACCTGGATGCGCATCACGGTGACGGCGTGGAGGAGGCGTTCTTCGAGGACGATCGTGTCACGACGGTGTCGGTACACGAGGAAAAGCGCTGGCCCTACAGCGGCAAGGGCTCTTACCCGCAGGCCAGCGCTTTCAATATCCCGGTGCCGCGCGCGTTCAACGATTCCGAACTCGAATTCGTCATGGACGAGGCGGTGATGCCGCTCGCCGAGTCCGCCGACGCGCTCGTGCTGTGCTGCGGCGCCGATGCCCTTGCGGGCGATCCGCTGTCCGGCATGGAGCTCACGAACGTTGCCCTCTGGGACGCGGTCGATCGTCTCGTTGCCCTCGGCAGGCCCACGGTCGTGCTGGGCGGCGGCGGTTACAACCCGTGGACGCTGGCGCGTTACTGGGCGGGACTATGGGGACGGCTCTCCGGCCAGCAGATACCCGAGCGCCTGCCGGACGAGGCGATCGAACTCCTACGCGGTCTCGAGTGCGACCTGGTCGACGAGGAAGATGTCGATCCCCACTGGCTCACGACTATGGCGGATACCCCGTATCCCGGACCGATCCGCGAATCCCTAAAATCCACCGTGGGCGCCATTGACTGGCGTAAACACGCAGGAGCCTGAGGAGATCCGGTGAGCTGGCTTGACGCGATTGCTGACATCGAAGACCTCGAGGACGCCGAGTTCGACCGTGGCCTCGTGCAGCGCTTCGAGGAGCGCGCGGCAGAGGTTCGCCGGCGGCCGATCCGCTTCTCCACACCGACCTTCAAGGAGTACGCGAGTACCGAGCTAAAGGGCTGCGGCAAGAACAGCTTTCCCGCCTTTTCGATCACAGGCGGCGCCTGCGGGCTCAACTGTGATCACTGCCAGAAGAAGATCCTCGAGCCGATGATCCCGGCGACGCGCCCGGAGATCCTCGATGCGAAGGTCCGCGAACTGATCGACTCGGAAGGCCTGTCGGGCTTCCTGCTCTCTGGCGGCTCGAACAAGCAGAACGAGATTGCCTATGGGCGGTATCTCCCGGTCGTCGAGAAGCTCAAGCGCGATTTCCCGGACCTGAAGGTGGCGATCCACAGCGCACTGATGGACGAGCCTCGTGCGAAAGCGATGGAGTCCGCCGGTGTCGACACGGTGATGATGGACGTCATCGGCGCCAACGAGACGATCCGGGATGTCTACAAGCTCGATCGGCCGGTGGAGGACTTCGAGGCGACGCTCGCCGCGCTCTGCTCGACGTCGATGGAAGTGACGCCGCACATCGTCGTCGGCCTGCACTACGGCAAAATACTCGGCGAGGCCAACGCGCTGGATATCGTCAGCCGCTATCCCGTCACCGCGCTGGTACTGGTCGTGATCATGCCGTTCTACGCGAAGCCCGGCACCTTCGAGACGCCGGCGACGAGCGACGTCGGCGAGATCTTCCTCGAGGCACGCGAGCGCCTGCCCGAGCAGCAGGTACTGCTCGGCTGCGCGCGGCCTCCCGGCATGCACAAGCGCGTAACCGATGCCTACGCGATCATGGCAGGCCTCGACGGCATCGCATTCCCGGCCGATGGCGCCGTCTCGGTGGCGCACACGATAGGCCGGCCCTTCGAGCAGGCGCACTCCTGCTGCTCGATCAAACTCGGTAACGGTTCGAAACTGGCCGTCGCGAATTCCTGCGCGGCGTAGAGGAGCATCCCATGGGTTGCATCGAGAACAAGTCGACGCCTGCCGCCAACGGCCCCGGCGCGGATTTCAATGCCTTCGAAGCGATGCAGCCGCGTCCGCCCGAGAAGACGCCGATGGACCGTCGCAATGGCAAGCACGTCAAGGCGAACGACATTCCGCCCGAAGGCGTCTACCTGCCGAACAACAACTTCCAGGCACCGCACATGGTGTCGCCCGAATACGTGCAGCTGTCGACCGCCGCCGCGATCACGCTCGGCATCATGGGCGGCCGCATGCACGGCTGCGAATGCACGCGCTGCCTGAACCTGCTGTTGACCTACCCGGAGGGCTGCCGCGCGAACTGTGCGTACTGCGGTCTTGCACGTCACCGCGAGGCGGACCGCGACTACGCGGATCGCAATTTCATTCGCGTCGACTGGCCCGCCGTGCCGATGGCCGAGATCGTCGACATCGTCGCAAAAGATCCCGAGGCCAGTGACTTCCATCGCATGTGCATCTCGATGATCACGCACCCGCGTTCCGAGGACGACACGTTCACGGTGCTCAAGCAGTGGACGGACAAGATCGATCCCGAGGCGATTCCCGTTTCGATCCTGTCGAACCCGACGACGATGACGCGCGACGACGTGCAGAAGACCCGCGACCTCGGCGCCGACATCTTCACGGTCGCGCTCGACGCCGCAACGCCGGAGGTGTTCGACCGCACGCGCGGCAAGGGCGTGCAGTCGCCGCATAAGTGGTCCAAGTACTGGGAGGTCTTGCAGGACGCAAAGGACATCTTCGGCACCGAGAAATTCGGTGCTCACATCATCGTCGGCATGGGCGAGACCGAGAACGAGGTTCTGAACCTCGTTCAGGAGCTCGTCGACATGGGCGGCCACAGCCACATGTTCTGCTTCTTCCCGGAGCAGGGCTCCCTCATGGATCATCTACCGGCGACGCCGCGCGACCAGTGGCGACGCGTGCAGTTGGCTCGATACCTGATCGACTATCGCGGCGTGCGCGTCGACCAGATGCGCTTCGACGACCTGGGCCGCGTGAAGGACTTCGGACTGCCGACCGGCGAACTCGACGACGTCATCAATGAGGGCGTCGCGTTCCGCACCTCGGGCTGCCCCGGCAAATTCCGCGACGACATCTCGGCCTGCGACCGGCCCTACGGCGATTCGCCGCCGAGCGATATCGCGAGCTATCCGTTCCAGCCGAAGAAGAAGGACCTGAAGAAGATCCGCAGGCAGCTCGACATTCCTGTCCACGTGGAGTCGTGATTAGCGATGGAGAAGCCCGCCTTCCGAGTCATCGATACGGGCGTCCGTGAGGGCAGGGCGAATATCGCCTTCGATGCGGCACTGATCGAGGAGCGCCAGGCCGAGCGCGTTCCCGATACGGTCCGTTTCCTGCGATTTCCGCCGACCGTGCTGATCGGCCGGCACCAGGACCTGAGCCGCGAAGTCAATCACGACTACTGCGAAAAACACCGTGTCGGCACGGTTCGCCGCATCACGGGCGGCGGCGCGATCTACCTCGACGAGGGCCAGCTGGGTTGGGAGCTCGTCTTCCACCGCTCCTCGCTGGGCATCGCCGCGCTGCCCGATCTCGCGCGCGAGATCTGCAATGCGGCGGCGCTGGGGCTCAGCAAGCTCGGCGTCGACGCGAAGTTCAGGCCTCGCAACGACATCGAGGTCGGCGGCCGCAAGATCAGCGGTACCGGCGGCTTCTACGATGGCGATGTCCTGATCTACCAGGGCACCGTGCTCGTCGATATGAATCCGCAGCGCATGGTAAACGCGCTCAGGATTCCCGAAGCCAAGCTCGCGAAACGCAAGCTCGACTCCGGCGCACAGCGCGTCGTGACGCTGAAAGAACTGCTGGGGCCGGAGCTGCCGGATCTCGAAACGATCAAGGATGCGCTGCTGCTCGGCTTCGAGGAAGGCCTCGGTATCGACGTCGCGCACGGTGAGATCACCGCCGCCGAGGAGCACCTCGCGGAGCGCTACTTCGACGAGGAGATCGGCAAGGACGATTTCGTCGCCGAGATCGACAACCCGGCTTCCGAATCAGACGTGCTTGCCGGCAGCCATACGGGTGCGGGCGGCACCGTCGATGCCTATGTCAAACTCGAAGGCGCAAAGCAGAACAGGCTGCAGCGCGTGCTGCTGTCCGGGGACTTCTTCGTGACGCCGCCGCGCGTTGTCTTCGACCTGGAAGCGCGTTTGACCGGCGTCGATGTCGATGAGGTCGACAAGACGATTGACGCGTTCTTCGAGGACACGGACGTCGGCATGCTGAGCGTGACGCCCGACGACTTCCGGTCGTCGATCAAGAGCGCGATCAACGGCGAGGCAGGCAATGGCTGAGTGCAGCGACTGTAATGACGCCTTCAAGCTGGCGGGCCGGACAGGGACGCCGATGAACGTTGTCGCCGTCGTGCAGCACACGGCCGGCGAGTACCTGGGACTCATCGAAGACCATCTCGAGGGTCGGCGAATTCGGTTCCAGTATTTCCGGCCGTTCGCCGGCGGGCGCAAGCTGCCGGCCGCCGACGTACCGGCCGACGCGTTGATTCTGCTCGGCGGCGGGCCCTGGGGCTCGGCTGGTGCCCGCGACCTGCCGACGCTCGCTGAAGAGGTCGCCCTGACGAAGGCGATGCTGCACAGCGGTACGCCGGTCATAGGCTTCGGGCTGGGTGCGCAGATACTGGCAATCGCAGCGGGCGGCGGCGTCGAGCCGGCCGAGTTCGTCTTCGAATGTTCAGAGGCGAGCCGCGTGGCCACGGATGCCCTCAACGGCTTCCTGCCCGAGCGTTTCAACGAGGTCGTCTACATGCGTGACTGGCCGGTGCCGCCGGAACACGCCGAGGTGCTCGCAAGCAATGAGCGCGGACGGGTTTCCGTGTTCCGCATCGGTGCTAATGCTTATGGTTTTGCCGGCAACCCCGGCATTAAGCTCGGTATGGTCGAGGACCTGATCATGGAGTTCGAAGAGGTCCCCGACGGCGCGGCGCTCGAACTGGAACGCCTGCGCGAACTG
Source organism: Woeseiaceae bacterium (assembly GCA_030066625.1). Taxonomy (GTDB): domain Bacteria; phylum Pseudomonadota; class Gammaproteobacteria; order Steroidobacterales; family Woeseiaceae; genus UBA1847. Next base: position 12,597 of record JASJBG010000059.1, on the reverse strand, counting down.
CAAACGACACTCGAAGACGAACTCGTGCCGATCATGACGGGCCTGGTGCAGTGCACGGCTCTCATGACGTCGCCGAAGGCGGCGGAGGCCAGCGAGGACGTATTGGATAAATCAGTAATTTAGTATATGCTAATTAACTGTTATAAGCCGTTCTGGCTGCTGGGGGGCAGGATACATGGCTGAGAAGCTCATCATCGTGATGGCGAACACCGACCCGCGTAACGGCGAGGAACTCGGTGCGCCGATCTTCCAGGCGACCGTCGCCGCCGCGATGGATTACGAGGTCGACGTCATCTGCACGGCGACGTCGGGCAGGCTCATGAAAAAGGGCGTGGCCGAGGAACTGTTCGTCAAGGAAGGTTCGCCGAAGTCGGTCTACAGCTTCATCCAGGACGCCCATGAAGCTGGCGTCAAGTTCTACTGCTGCTCACCCAACCTCGACCTGTTCGATATGACGAAGGAGGACCTGATCCCGGAATGCGAAGGCATTGTCGGCGGGGCCCACCTGATCGAGGAGGTCATGGAAGAAGACGTCAAGGTGATGACTTACTGAGGAGCTCGCGATGTCCCACTCCACCACGTCTCGCATCCAGGAGCATATCGGTGACCCGGTATCCGATGCACCGCCCGTCGAACGCGAGAAGCTGGAGGAGATATTCCAGGACATCCAGGCTGACCTGCGCTTCGACCACGAACTCAACGGCTGCCTGAACTGCGGCATCTGCACGGCAACCTGTCCGGCCGCGCACTACTACGACTTCAGTCCACGCGAGATCGTCCAGCTGCTCTGGACCGAGAATCTCGAGGGCATTCACGACGCCATGCAGGAGAAGATCTGGTCCTGCGCCCAGTGCTACACCTGCGCCGCGCGCTGCCCGTTCGGCAACTCACCGGGCGGACTCGTCATGCTGATGCGCGAGACCGCGATCAAGCACGGCATGGAATCGGCGAAGAGCGTGCTCAGGCCGTTCAGCCGCGTGATGCTCAAGCTGATCTCGACCGGCAACCAGCTGTCGCCCGACATGATCAACCCCGAAGGCTTCGCCGACTGGGGCCCGAACATCGCCAAGGTCGACGCGCCGCTGACGACCCTGCGCAAAGCCATTCCCATGCCGACGCTGCACACCACGAAGACGGCGTGGGAAGTAAATCTCAAGACGAGCATCGAGCTGTACACGATCTGGGAAGAAACCGGCGTGCTCGACAGCCTCGAGACGATCGACGAAAACCTCTACGACGTCATCTGCGACATCATGGACGAAAAGCGCGACGACTATGAGGACTTCCTTGACGAATTGGAGGACGACTGACACCGGTCGGTAGCGGAGAGAGACATGACGACACAGAAAGGCAACGGCGACGGCGAACGCTTCACCGGCCACGGCGCCGAGTGGACCGACGCCAACCTGAGCAAGGAAGACGCACACGTCGCCACGGTCTGGGTCGACCAGATCATCAACCGGCGGTCGATGCTGACCAACAAGGACCGCGTCGAGGACGTACGCGACGTGATGTGGGAGCTCGAGAAGGACGGCGAGATTCTCGTCCATCGGGTGACCGACGAACACAAGCCGATCACGGTCAAGACGCTGTACGGCTGGGACAAGCGCGTTCCGACTACGCGCCTCTGGCACCACAAGTCCTGCGGCCAGTGCGGCAACATCCCGGGCTATCCGGCGTCGCTCTTGTGGCTCATGAACAAGATGGACATCGAGTACCTCGATGAGACCGACCAGACCTCATGCACCGCCTGGAACTATCACGGCTCCGGCATCGGCAACATCGAGAGCCTGGCCGCCGTGTTCCTGCGCAATTTCCACCAGGCCTACGTCGCCGCGAAGGCGCAGGGCCTGCCCGACGGTTATTTCTATCCCCTCGTGCACTGTGGCACTTCGTTTGGCAACTACAAGGAAGTCCGGGGATACCTGTTGCATTCGGCGAAACTCAGGGAGCGCGTCAAGAAAATCCTCGGCAAGTTGAACCGGCTCGTCGACGGCAAGCTGCTGATCCCGGAAGAAGTCGTGCACTACTCCGAGTGGCTGCACGTCATGCGCCAGGAGATCAAGAAGCACCAGGTCATCGACTGCGACCACATCCGCGCGACCGTGCACCCCGCGTGTCACGTCTACAAGATGGTGCCCGAGGATGCGATCTACGACGACGATATCCTCGAAGGCAATCGCGTCGCCGTGACCACAGGCATCCTCGAGGAGCTCGGTACGCAGGTCATCGACTACTCGACCTGGTACGACTGCTGCGGCTTCGGTTTCCGGCACATCATCTCGGAGCGCGAGTTCACGCGCTCGTTCGCCATCGATCGCAAGATCCGCGTCGCGCAGGAAGAGGCACGCGCGGACATGATGATCGGCCACGACACCGGCTGCATCACGACGCTCGACAAGAACCAGTGGATCGGTGCCGCGGCCGGCAAACCCGTCGACCTGCCGGTACTCGCCGACTGCCAGTTCGCGGCGCTCGTCTGCGGCGCACACCCGTACAAGATCGTCCAGTCGCACTGGCACGCGTCGTCGACCGAGTCGCTCATGGAGAAGCTCGGCATCGACTGGCAGGCGAAGAAAGCCGAGTTCGAGGCCTACCTGAAGGAGGTCGAGGCCGGCAGGGGCGAGACTCTCTATGACCCGCGCAAGATGATCACATCCGGCCCGGGCTTCAAACCCATCGAGAACCAGAAATGAGCAAACCCACACTGATCGTCGGCGCAGGCCCCGCCGGGCTCGCCGCTGCACACAGCCTTGCCACTGTCGGCAAGGAGAGCATCCTGGTCGAGAAAGAGGACATCCTCGGCGGTGCGCCAATACTGTCGGGCTACGCCAAGCTCGTGCCCTCGGGCGAATGGGCGAAGGACGCCATCGGCGGCATGGTGAAGCGCGTCGAGGACGAGTCGCTGGTCAAGGTCGAAACCGGGGCGAAAGTCACGAACTTCGATGGCACCCCGGGCAACTTTCACGTCGAGCTCTCCAACGGCTCGAAGCACGAGGTCGATGCCGCGATTCTCGCGACCGGCTTCACGCACTTCGACTCCGTCAACAAACCCGAGTGGGGCTTCGGCACGTTCCCCGACGTCGTCACGACGACGCAGGTCGAGCAGATGATTTCGTCGGGGCAGGGTGTGCGTTGCCCATCCGACGGTCGCAAGCCCAACCGCGTCGCGATTCTGCTGTGCGTCGGTTCGCGCGATCGCCAGATCGGCCGCGAATGGTGCTCGAAGATCTGCTGCACGGTATCCGCGAACATGGCGATGGAGATTCGCGAGGAGCTGCCGGACTGCCACGTCTACATCTACTACATGGACATCCGCACCTTCGGCCTCTACGAGACGAAGTACTACTGGCGCAGCCAGGAAGAGTTCAAGGTCAAGTACATCAAGGCGCGCATCGCCGAGGTGACCTCCGATGGCGAAAAGCTGATCGTCAAAGGTGAGGACACGCTCGTGAAGCGACCCATCACGATCCCGTTCGACATGGTTGTGCACGCGATCGGCATGGACCCGAACGTCGACAACCCGGACATCGCATCGACCTTCGGCATCGATCTCGAGTCGCACGGTTACATCGACGTTGCGAACCGTTACGGCGGCATGGCACAGACCTCGAGGCCAGGCATTTACGTCGCCGGCTCCGCAACCGGGCCGGAGACGATCGACGACTCCATCGCGCAGGGCCACGCTGCGGCAATGGCCGTGCTGTCGAGCCTCAAGGAGGCGATCGGCAAGTCAGCCTGATCGCGAATCGATGGCCCTGTTCTCTGCATTGAAACCCCAGGAGATCGAGCGACCGGTGCTCGACCTGTCGGGCGAGGCCTTGAGGGCCTCGATGCAGGTCATGGTGGCGGGTAGTGAGGATCACGGCGGTATCGAGCGCTACGTCGATGCCGTGAAGCTCAAGAACCAGCTGTTCCAGCAGGCGCTGGGCGACGGTACTGACGACCTCGAGTTCGAGACCTTCAAGGGGCTGTGCACGTTCATGGCCACGGTGCGGCGGCGCGTCGGTCCGTGGCTCAGCGAGACCGCGTTCGGTGACCTGCGTGGCTGGCTCGGCGAGCTGTTCGACGAGAACGCGCCGGTTGATACCCGCATCGGCGCATTTTGCGAGCGTTTCCCGGACGACAAACAACATCGCTGGGTACGCGACCTGGCCGCCGAGGTTCTGCACAACACGTTTCCCGAGCGCTACCCGCTAATGAACCGGTGGGTCTGGGACGCGCAGGCGAACACCGGCGTGCTCCGCGAGATCTGGCACGCCGAGGACATCGACCACATCACGATCGGTGTGGGCGACGGTTACGGTACCTTCCTGATGCTGCGCGAGGAGCTGAGCCAGTACTTACGCGACAACGGCTTCTTCCGCGACATCCTGCAGTACGTCGACATCCTCTGCGCACAGGTCTACGCCAATTACATTTGCGAGCAGGGGGGCAGCTACCTGCGCGCCGATTTCTCGGCGCCCGAGGACCCCATGCAGCACACGCGTCGTCTGCTGGGCCTCGACGGTGTGCAGGCCGGCAGCGGCAAGACGCGTCTCAAATCCGTGGATGGCGAGGCGTTCGTCATCGATGATGAAAACCCGCCCAAGTCACTGATGTAGCGGAGCAAGAATGCCGATTCATGAAAAATCGCTGATCCGTCCGGAGAACCTGCACACGCACGACGAGCTCGTCATCGACGGCGTCGACGTGTCGGGGCACTGGAGTACCTTTATCGAGTCGAGAGTGGTCAGCGACTACAACGAGGCGCTCGAAGACGAGATTGCCGCACTCCCGGGCGGCGAGCAGATTCATCGCTGCTGGCAGTGCGGCTCGTGCACGAACTCGTGCACGGTCAATGCGATCAACGCTGACTTTAACCCGCGCTACTGGATCTACCTGATCCGCATGGGCATGGAGTCAGAGCTGCTGCGCGACAAGGACATCATCTGGCAGTGCGTCTCCTGCAACAAGTGCACCTACGCGTGCCCGCGCGACGTGTTTCCGGAAGGCGTCATGAAAGCCACTGCGCACTGGCTCGAACGCCGAGGACATACACCGAAGTCGCCGTCGATGCACTTCGACGAAGTGTTCACGGAGCAGATCGTCAAGACGGGCAAGATCGAGGAGAGTCGGACGATTCGCCGCTTCTTCGCACGCACCAAGCAGAGCCTGATGCAGCCCTGGATGATCGAGATGGTGAAGAAGATGCTCAGCGGCCTGCCCGTGGGCCTGCTGACGCGCATGGGTCTGGCAACGCTGGTTGCGCCGAAGACCAGCGACTGGAGCCGCGCGTCGGCTGCAATCCAGGAGTTCATCGACGAGCAGCACGAACAGCAGGAGCAGGCGCTCAATCTAGCGCGGCTCGCGAAGTCACCGCCGCAGAAGGACGCGGCGTAAAGGAACAGCGATGACGGATACGAATGGCAAATACAAGAAGGTCGCCTACTACCCGGGCTGTGCGCTCGAGGGTACCGGCCACGCCTACAACCGCTCGACCAAGGCGGTGGGCAAGAAGCTCGGTCTCGATCTCGTCGAGGTGGAGAACTGGAACTGCTGCGGCGCGATGGAAGTAAAAAATATCGACCCGAAGATTCAGACCTACCTGTCGTCGCGAGTGATGTCCGTGGCGGCGAACGAAATGGACATGGACGTGGTGATGGCGCCCTGCAACGGCTGCTACCACAACCTGAAAAAAGCGGAGTACGACCTCGAGAACGACGATGCGTCGGTCGAGGTCGTCGACAAGCTGTCGAAGAAGGCCGGTCACAAGACCTACGAAGCCGGTCAGGTCGAGACGATCCACGCGCTCGACTGGATCAAGGAGTCCATCGGCGAAGAGGGTCTCAAGGAGCGGGTCAAGAACTCGCTCTCGGGACTCAAGGTGGCGAACTACTACGGCTGCATGTACACGCGGCCGCGGCACATCTTCCCCGAGAAGGACCAGGGTTCGGGCAGCGAGTCGACGTCGAAGCCGCACTTCATGGACGACCTGCTGGCAGCGGCCGGTGCCGAGAACGTCGACTTCCCGCTGAAGACCGCCTGCTGTGGCGGCGCGCATACGTTATCGGACAGCGATACGTCCACGAAGCTCGTGCTGAATATCCTGAAGGCCGCGAAGCTCGCTGGCGCGGACGTCATCGCGACCGAGTGCCCGACCTGTCACACAGGCCTCGAGATGCACCAGATCCGCGCCGAGAAGATGCTGGGCGAAACCGTCGACGTGAAGATCATGTACTTCACGCAGCTCCTCGGCGTGGCGCTCGGCCTGAAGCCCAGGAAGGTAGGCGTCCACGAGAACATCTCGAAGTCGATGCCGCTGTTGCGGGAGCACGGCCTCGCATGATGTCGCTCGACGACATCGAGCAGGGAATCGAGCTTGTCGATGCCTCGACCGGTCCGGCTGCCGCCGAGGCCTTGCTGGAGTTCAGCGAGGCGGTGCTCGAGCACTGGGTCACTGCCAAAGGCGAGGCGCCCACGGACGATCGTCGTGAGGGATTCCGGCTGCTGGCCCTGCATCGGCAGGGCGCGAAGGGCGACCCGAGCTTCAACGCCTGTCGCGAAACCTGTCGCGAGATTGCCTATCACTACAACCTCGTCACGATGCAGCCGGACGCTGCGGAAACTACCAATCGCGTCGAAATGATGCGACTGGTATGCAGTCACCTGTACCTGTTCATCAGCGGCAAGCTGCAGGTGGCCGGGCTCGGTGAGTTTTGCTGTTCGTCGAAACCGATCCGGCTCGGAGACGACTACGAACAACACAGATTGAAGGAGGCGTAAGCCATGCCATCGGTACGCGGATGTAATCTACCCGACGACCTGCTCTACGACGTGGACAACCACATCTGGTTCAAGGAGGAGGGCGACGGCAACGTAAAGCTCGGCATGACGGCCGTGGCGACGGCCATGTCCGGCAAGCTGGTCGCCTACACGCCCAAGCGCGTCGGTCGCTCGGTCCGCGCCGGCAAGTCCTGCGGCACGCTGGAGTCCGGCAAGTGGGTTGGCCCGGCGAAGTCAGCGGCAGGCGGCGAAGTCGTGCAGGTCAACGATGCGCTGGTCGAAGACCCGAGTATCGCCAACGACGATCCCTACGATGCCGGCTGGCTCGTCATCCTGAAGCCCGAGGATTGGGACTCGGTCAAAGGTTCGCTGGTGACGGGCTCGGACGTGGCGGGACCCTACGAGGCCAAAATGGACGCCGAAGGCTTCGGCGGCTGCGCCTGAGGAGATCGAATATGGTCAAAGCAAGGCAGGACGTGCAAACGCAATCGGCTGAGCTGACGGAGCTGCACGAGATGGCGTCGCAGGCCTGCGGCCTGCTCAAGGTCATGGCCAATGAATGGCGCCTGATCATCCTGTGCCAGTTGTCCGAAGGCGAGAAATCGGTCAGTGAACTGCAGAGCCTGCTGGACCTCAGCCAGTCGGCGCTGTCACAGCATCTCGCCGTGCTGCGGCGCGAGAAGATCGTCAAGGCGCGCAAGCACGGCCAGTCGGTTTCTTACTCGCTGCAGGGTGAGCAGGCCACCAAGGTCATGGAGACCCTGCACGACATGTTCTGCGGGGCGATGCAAGACAAGGATTAATTTGGGCCGGCGCCGGGGGTGCAATCCGATGCCAGCTCTAGATCACGACGTAGCCAAGGTAGAGCTACATAAACGAGGGAGCATTCAAGATGCGTTTTAAGGGGACGACGATAGCGGCCGGTCTGCTTGCGGCAACGGCGCTGTCGCTCAGCGGCACCGCGCTCGCAACGAACGGTTATTTCACACACGGCGTGGGCGCCGAATCGAAAGGCATGGCAGGCACGGGCATCGGCTCGAACGCCCTGAACGGGCCGATCATTGGTGCATCGAATCCGGCGCTGTCCAATTTCTCGAGCACGAACTGGGAGGTCGGACTGAGCTTCTTCAGCCCGCGCCGTTCGTACTCGGCGTCGGCCAGCCAGGCAAACGGCAACGGCGGCGCCTTCACGGTCGGCGAAGGCAGCTTCGATTCGAGCAGCGAGTGGTTCCCGATTCCGTATGTCGGGAAAAACTGGCGCCTGCAGAATGACCACACGGTGGCGTTCCTGTTCTACGGCCGCGGCGGTATGAACACCGACTGGGATGATGGCAACGCGACGGCGATCTTCGATCCGACCGGGCAAGGCAACCCGCCGGTCACGCTGCCGGGCCCGTTTGGCGGCGGCAACGCAGGTGTCGATCTGTCGCAGGCATTCATCAACATCAATTACGCCGGCAAGTCGGCCGACGGCCGTTTCGCCTGGGGCATCGGCCCCGTGTTCGCCATTCAGGCGTTCGAGGCGACAGGCGTACAGACCTTCGCGGGTTTCACCGAGACGTTTGCGAGCTCGATCGTCAGCGGCGGCGGTCCTGTACCGGTGGAGAACCTGTCCGACAACGGCCATGAGATTTCCTTTGGATGGGGTGTTGCAGGCGGCATCTGGTTCGCTGCGAGCGACACGGTCGGCCTCGGTCTTTCGTACCAGTCGAAACTGTCGATGTCGGAGTTCGACGACTACGCCGATCTCTTTGCCGAGCAGGGAGGCTTCGACATTCCGTCGAGCCTGAAGGCCGGTGTATCGATCCAGGCGAGCGCGGCTCTCAGGGTTAACCTCGACGTCGAGCACGCCGCCTTCAGCGAGGTCGCTTCGGTCGGCAATTCGCTGACCAACATTGCCGGCTGCCCGACCGCGGGTCTCGGCGGCACGAGCCTGCCCAACTGCCTCGGCGGCGACGCCGGCGCGGGCTTCGGCTGGGAAGACATGACGACCTACAAGATTGGCTTCGAGTGGCTGTCCGACGAACGCAATACCTGGCGCTTCGGATATAGTTACGGCGAGCAGCCGATCCAGAGCGTGGATGCGCTGTTTAACATCCTTGCGCCGGGCGTTATGGAGCAGCACTTCACCTTCGGCCTGACGCATGAACGGCCGAACGGCGGTGCCTGGACCTTTTCACTGATGTTCGCACCCGAGAACACCGTGACGGGACCGAACCTGTTCGACCCCACGCAGACGCTCGAACTGAAGATGAACCAGTTCGAATTCGAAGTCGCGTTCCTCTGGTAGCGGAGACGACCTGATGCAGCGCCTCGAACCCGCGTACCTACGCCAGCAGATCGTCGGCGTCGACTCGACGTTCAAGACGCCGTTCGGAGAACGGCTGATGGTTTACTGCGACTACACGGCATCGGGGCGTTGCCTGCGCTTCGTCGAGTCATACATCCAGAGCCTGCAGCGTGTTTACGCAAACACGCACACTGAGGATGACATCACCGGCCGCAGCATGACCCAGCTGCTGCACGAGGCCGAGATGGCGATCAAGGACTCGGTCAACGCCGGCGACAGTGGTCGCATCATCGCCTGTGGCACCGGTGCCACCGGCGCCATCGACAAGCTTCAGCAGATCGTGGGCGTCGCGCTGGCACCGGCGACACGCAACAACCTCGAGGACATTCTCGACACCTCGGACTCGCCGATGTCGAGCGACGAGTTTCGGGCCTTGCTCGCCAAGACCCAGCCGGTCGTCTTCGTCGGTCCCTACGAGCACCATTCCAACGAGATCTCGTGGCGGGCATCGCTGGCCACGGTCGTGGAAGTGCAGCTCGATGCCACGGGTCACATCGATCTCGACCATCTCGAAGCGCTGCTAAAGGACCCGCAGTTCGAGGGGCGCCTGCGCGTCGGCTCGTTCTCGGCGGCGTCAAACGTCACGGGTATCAAGACCAACGTGCGCAGGGTATCCAGCCTGCTGCACAAGTACGGCGCGCTGGCCTGCTTCGACTACGCGGCCTGCGCACCTTACGTATCGATCGACATGAACCCGGTGCCGGAGGACGGCGAGGGCGACCCGAGTGTCGACGCGATCTTCATCTCACCACACAAGTTCCTGGGCGGGCCCGGGTCGAGCGGCGTGCTGGTTTTCAACGAGCGCATCTATCACCGCGAGCTACCGCCGAGCGTCAGCGCGGGCGGTACCGTGGACTACGTCGGCATGTCTGACCAGGACTTCATTGGCCGCATCGAGGAACGGGAGAAAGCCGGTACGCCTGGCGTGCTGCAGACCCTCAAGGCGGCACTCGTTTTCCAGATCAAGGATCGGGTCGGCACCGACGTGATCAACGCGCGCGAGCAGGGGCTGACGGCGCGCGCGATGGGCAGCTGGGGTGACAACGACCAGATCGAGATCCTCGGCAACCCGGACCCCAGCACCCGCGTTGGCATCATCTCGTTCAACGTTCGCGACCCCAACGGCAAGTATCTGCACCACAAGTTCGTAACGGCATTGCTCAACGACCTGTTCGGTATCCAGTCGCGTGCGGGCTGCTCCTGCGCCGGACCGTACGGACATCGCCTACTGAACATCGACGACGAGAAGTCGGAACGCTACCGGCACGCCGTGCAGGGCGGCTACTGCGGCATCAAGCCGGGCTGGTGTCGTGTCGGTCTGCACTGGGTGATGGACGACGCGGAGGCCAACTACGTGATCGACGCGGTGCACTTCATCGCCGAGCACGGCCATCGCTTCCTCGCACTGTACGACTTCGACCTGTGCACCGGAACGTGGAACCACCGCTATGCGTCCGACGCGTTGCCACAGTTTTCGCTGGATGCGGCGCTCGACAACGACGAGGGCGAGCCGGCTATTCTGTCGCTGCCGCTACGGAAACAACTCTACGATCACTACATGACCGAGGCCCGCCGCTGGGTGGAGCGCCTGAGCCGCGAACCCGCGCGGGAACACGCAACCCTCGAAGGCGAACTCGAGGAGCTGCAGTTCTTCTCGCTGTCGAGCTAGCGGGCCGTCAACGAAGTATCAGGCACGTCGTCGTGCCTTTCGCCAGGATCCTGTTCTCGCTGTCGCGCATCACGCCGTCGGCGAGGCCGATCCGCTTGCCGACATTGACTACCGTGCCCTCGGCCTTGACGACGCCCGTCGTTACCGTGATGGGACGGACGAAGTCGATCTTGAACTCGACGATCGTGAAGTCGATGCCCGCGGGCAAAGTTGAATGCACGGCCGAGCCCATGGCAGAGTCCAGCACCGCCGCGGGCCAGCCGCCATGGATGGAGCCGTTCGGGTTACAGTAGCCGGAGTTCGTCTCCCCGGTGATGACGGCGCGGCCATCCTCGACCTCGGTGAGCCGGAAGCCGAGCGTGGCCGCCATTGAAGGGTGGCGGATGCGGTTGTCGCGGATCGCCTCGAGCACCTCGAGGCCAGTCATTTTCTCGATGTCCATCGCCGTTATTCCATCCGGTACTTACTTATAACTATAGGTTATATAGAGATAGCCAGCCGGTCCAACGGATCCGGCCGTGCGCTCTTAAACTCGATATCCCCCCTGATCCTGACCGGAGCCGAGCGTGTCCGCTACCGCCGAAAGCACCAAGGAAAACACCGCCGACGTCACCAGCCTGCGCGAGAACGGGCCGCGTGTCTACGACAGCATTGTCGACCTGATGGCGAGCGTCCACAACCCGACGCCGATGGTGCGGGTTAGCGCGCGCACGAATCCGAACGAGAACCTCGACCTCCTGCTGAAGCTGGAGGGCTACAACCCGTTCGGCTCGATCAAGGACCGCGCAGCGCGCTTCATGCTCGACGGGCTCGAACTCGAAGACGGCCAGGTGATCGCGGAGCCGACCGCCGGCAACACGGGCATAGCGCTGACGGCACTCGCGAACACCCGCAACGTGCCGATCGAGATCGCCGTGCCGGACGGCACCCCCGAAGAAAAGAAGACGATGCTGAAGTTCCTCGGCGCTGAACTGATCGAAGTCGAGGACGAGGCCTGCCCGCTGTTCCCGACCGAGGGCGCCCGCGGCGTCGTCAAGAGCCTGGTCGAAAGCCCGGCGCTCGAGGGTCGTTACGTGAGCCCGAACCAGTACGAGAGCGAGCTCAACGTCGAGGCCCACTACCGGACGACGGGACCCGAGATCTGGCGGCAGACGGCCGGCGAGATCGACTACTTTTTCGCGAGCGTGGGCACGGGCGGCACGATCACGGGCGCGGGGCGTTACCTCAAGGAGCGCAACCCGGCCATCAGGATCATCGCCGTGGAACCGGCGAGCCGCCAGCACCGCCTGTCGGGCATCAAGAAGATCTCGGACCTGCCGGACGAGCACTTCCCGAAAATCCTCGACCGCGAGCTGCTCGACGGCATCGTCTCGGTCAGCGACGAGGATGCCTTCAAGGCCGGAATCCACCTCGCCCGCACCGAGGGCATCATGGTCGGCCCCACCACCGGCGCGGTCCTGCACGCCGCGCTGGAGCAAGGAATCCCGGCCGGTCGCGCGGTGCTGATCGCCTGCGACACGGCGACGAAATACCTGAGCGACTACGCGGATTTCCTGGACCGCTGAGCGGCTGCGAGGGCCCCGAGAAACCCCGAAAAAACCGCCCCAACGCCTTTACCTTCCGCTTAACGATCAGTAACATGTGCGGCCCTACGACGGGGCTGCCCCCGCATTCGTAGGAGCGGCTTCCAGCCGCGAATTGAACAAAAGCGCCCGTAGCTCAGCTGGATAGAGTACCTGGCTACGAACCAGGCGGTCGGAGGTTCGAATCCTTCCGGGCGCGCCAATAAAAGCAGCAAAGCCAATCACTTAGC
>JASJBG010000058.1 GCA_030066625.1 Woeseiaceae bacterium | reverse complement strand
CTTTGCGACCGTCCTGTCGGATGTCGACGTGCTCGTGCTGCTCGAGGTGTATGCCGCGGGCGAGGCCCCGATTGCCGGCGCCGACGGCCGCTCGCTCGCGCGAGCCATTCGCAGCCGCGGCGCCGTCGAGCCCGTGTTTGTCGAATCGCTGGACGACCTGCAGCCGGTATTGACCGGCCTGCTCGCCGATGGCGACCTCGTCCTGACGATGGGGGCGGGCGACATCGGTGCCTACGCTGCCGGCTTGCCGGACCTCCTCTCTGCAAAGCCGAACCTGAAGGTCAGCTCCTGATGTCTGCGGTTATGGACATGGACGTGCAAGGCGAACTCCGGTACGACGAGCCGCTCGCGAAACATACGTCCTGGCGCGTGGGCGGCCCGGCGGACGTCTTCTTCAAGCCGTCGAGCGTCGACGACCTGTCTGCGTTTCTCAAGGCGATCGACGAGGATACGCCGATATTCTGGCTCGGCGCCGGAAGCAACCTGCTCGTTCGCGACGGCGGAATACGCGGCATCGTGATCGCGGCGGCGCGCATGCTGCGCACGATCGACAGGATCGACCGCCTGACCGTCAGGGCCGGCGCCGGACTGCCGTGCACGCAGCTCGCGAGGCAGTGCATTCGCTGGGGACTCGGGCCGTCGGAGTTTTTCGCGGGCATTCCCGGAACGATGGGCGGCGCACTCACGATGAATGCCGGCGCGCACGGCGGCGAGACCTGGGAACGCGTCGAGTCCGTGCGCACGATCGATCGCGACGGCGAGGTGCATGAGCGTGCGCCCGCGGAGTACTCGGTCGGCTACCGCAGTGTCACGGGACCGGCGAATGAATGGTTCCTCGAAGCGACACTGCGCTTCGAACCGGACGTCACTCCGAGCATGGCAACGCTGGACGCGATGCTGGAGCGGCGCAAGAACACGCAACCGCTGGGGCTGCCGAGCTGCGGCTCTGTGTTCCGTAACCCCGAAGGCGATCACTCGGCCCGCCTCATCGAGGCGGCGGGCCTCAAAGGCATGCGCATTGGCGGTGCCGAGGTATCCACGAAACACGCCAACTTCATAATCAATATGGGCGACGCCAGTGCGACCGATATCGAGGAGCTGGTCGAGCACGTGCGGCAAACGGTATTGGACAAGCACGGTGTCGAGCTCGAGCACGAAGTGCGCATCGTCGGGGAGGCCGCAGCATGAGCGCTCCGGCGGACTTCGGTCGCGTCGCGGTCATGCTCGGCGGATCGTCGAGCGAGCGCGAAGTGTCGCTGGATACCGGCGGTGCGGTGCTCGCGGCTTTGCGGTCGCGCGGCGTCGACGCGCACGGCTGGGATCCGGCAGAGCGTAGCATCGTCGAGTTTGCGACAGCCGGATTCGATCGCGTGTGGGTCGCGCTGCACGGCCCCGGCGGCGAGGACGGTGCCCTGCAGGGAGCGCTCGAGTGGCTCGGCACGCCGTACACGGGTAGCGGCGTCATGGCGTCTGCGCTCGCGATGGACAAGGTGCGCAGCAAACAACTGTTCGAGGCTTGCGGCATTCCCACGCCCGACTGGGCAGTCGTTCGCGATATGCAAGGCGCGACGCTGGCCGCGGAAAAGCTCGGTTTCCCGCTGATCCTGAAACCTGCGGGTCAGGGATCCAGCGTCGGCATGTCCAAGGTGTTCGAACGCGGGGAGCTGGCCGGTGCCGTAGAGCTCGCACTCCGTTACGGCGGCATCGCTATTGTCGAACGTTGCATCGTTGGCGGCGAGTTCACGGTGTCGATCCTCGACGGCGAAGCCTTGCCGACGATCCGGATCGAGACGCCGCGCGTTTTCTACGACTATCGCGCCAAGTACGAATCGGATCGCACCGAGTACTACTGCCCGGGGACCGACGATGCGGCGAGTGAGCAACAGTACGCCGACATTGCGCTTGCCGCCTTCGATGCACTCGGCTGTTCCGGCTGGGGAAGGGTCGATTTCATGACCGGCGACGACGGCCGGCCGCTCGTGCTCGAAGCGAACACGGTCCCGGGCATGACCAGTCACAGCCTGGTGCCCATGGCGGCAAGGCAGGCCGGCATTGAATTCGACGAGCTTTGTATTCGCATCCTGGAGACGAGCATTGGCGCGTAAACAGGCAAAACGGCGCGTGAAGAAAGCGCCACGGCAAATCAAGCTGCCGACGCTGAACCTGCGTCGACTGGTCGCGCCCGTCGTCGCACTGGCGGTCATCGTCAGTACGTACCAGCTCAGCACGATGGCGCTCGATCGCCAGATCGAGTCGTTGGAGATCAGCGGTCCGTTCCAGCGCGTGACGGCTCTTCAAATCGAGGAAGCCATCAGCGACGAAATCGAAAAGGGATTCCTCGGTGCCGATCTCGGAACGATGCGGCGTCAAGTGTCGCAACTCGAATGGGTCGACCAGGCCCTGGTGGCGAGGCGCTGGCCGGACCGTATCCAGGTAACTGTCACCGAGCAGGTGCCCGCGGCCATCTGGGGTGAACGCGGCCTGCTGAACACGCGCGGCGACCTGTTCGTGCACAGCGCGCGCCACGTGCCACAGGAGTTACCCAGACTGCAGGGACCCGAAGGCAGTTCCTCGGACGTCGCCCGGCGTTATCTCGCGATCCGTGAGCAGCTGATCCCACTGGGACTCGATCTGCGCGAGGTAGCACTGGACGCGCGTGGCGCGTGGGAAATGACCCTGAGCAATGGCGTCGGCGTGCGCCTAGGCCGTCGCGATGTCGACGAACGCACGGACCTGTTCCTCGACATCGTCGCGGACATCATCACGGGACGGGCCGCCGACATCGAGTACGTGGATATGCGCTACGGCAACGGCTTCACGATTGGCTGGAAGAGTGGCGTCGAAACGCCGGCCGGGGAAAACGAGAAGGGCGACGCGGAAATGCTCGCGTCCAGGGGAACGGACTGAATGACCAAGCGCGGTGACAAAAACCTGATTGTTGGACTCGACATCGGGACGTCGAAAGTTGTCGCAATCGTCGGTGAAGTCAACGATGACGGCAACATCGAAGTCGTCGGCATCGGCTCGCACCCGTCGCGTGGTCTCAAAAAAGGCGTCGTCGTCAACATCGAATCCACCGTGCACTCGATCCAGCGAGCCGTCGAGGAAGCCGAACTGATGGCCGGATGCGACATTCACTCGGTCTACACGGGAATCGCCGGCAGCCACGTGCGCAGCCTGAATTCACACGGCATCGTCGCGATTCGCGACAAGGAGGTCAGCGCCGGCGACGTAGACCGTGTCATTGATGCCGCACGTGCCGTTGCGATTCCGGCCGACCAGAAGATACTGCACATCCTGCCGCAGGAGTTCGTCATCGACAACCAGGAAGGCATCCGCGAGCCGGTCGGCATGTCGGGTGTGCGGCTCGAGGCGAAGGTCCATATGGTGACCGGCGCGGAGAGCGCGGCGCAGAACATCGTCAAATGCGTACAACGTTGCGGCCTGGAAGTCGACGACATCGTTCTCGAGCAGCTCGCCTCGAGCTACGCCGTACTCACCGACGATGAAAAAGAGCTCGGCTCCTGCATCGTCGATATCGGTGGCGGCACGACCGACATCGCCGTATTCCTTGGCGGTGCAATCCAGCACACAGCAGTGATACCGATTGCGGGCGACCAGGTCACCAACGATATCGCGGTCTCGATGCGCACGCCGACGCAGTACGCCGAGGAGATCAAGATCAAGTACGCCTGCGCGCTGTCGCAGCTTGCAAATCCGGACGAGACGATCGAGGTGCCGAGCGTCGGCGACAGGCCGCCGCGAAGGCTCGCCCGGCAGACGCTCGCCGAGATCGTCGAGCCCCGATACGAAGAGCTCTTCGGACTGATCCGGGATGAACTTCGCAGGAGTGGTTTCGAGGAGCTGATCGCGGCTGGTGTCGTCATCACCGGCGGCAGCGCAAAAATGGAAGGCGCCGTCGAACTCGCGGAAGAGGTGTTCCATATGCCGGTCCGGCTTGGCGCACCTCAGTACGTCGAAGGCCTCATGGACGTCGTCCGTAATCCGATTCATGCAACAGGCGTCGGCCTGCTGCTCTATGGCTATGAGAATTTGTCCCGGCGCGAAGGCCGATCGGCACCGATCGGCGGCAACGTGGGCGAAGTGTGGGAACGAATGAAAGCGTGGTTTAGCGGCCACTTTTGATAACGCGGAGGAACGATAAATGTTTGAATTAATGGATGCGCACAGCCAGAGCGCCGTCATCAAGGTGATCGGCGTTGGCGGTGGCGGCGGAAATGCCGTTGGGCACATGGTCGACAAAGGCATTGAAGGCGTCGATTTCATCTGTGCAAATACCGACGCGCAGGCCCTGTCAGGCTCGCGGGTGCGGAGCTCGTTGCAGATCGGCTGCAACATCACGAAAGGTCTGGGTGCAGGCGCTGACCCCGACATCGGTCGCCAGGCGGCGATGGAAGATCGCGATCGCATCTGCGAGGTGATCGAAGGTGCCGACATGCTGTTCATCACGGCCGGCATGGGTGGCGGTACGGGCACCGGAGCCACGCCCGTCGTTGCACAGGTGGCCAAGGAACTCGGAATCCTGACGGTCGCAGTCGTTACCAAGCCGTTTCACATGGAAGGTCACAAGCGCATGCAGATTGCGGATCACGGCATCGGTGAGCTCGGCAAGTTCGTCGATTCGCTGATTACGATTCCCAACGAGAAGTTGCTGACGGTGCTCGGTGGCGATACGACCTTGTTGGACGCTTTCGGTTCGGCCAACGAGGTGTTGCAGGGAGCCGTGCAGGGCATCGCGGAGCTGATTACGCGACCCGGTCTGATCAACGTTGACTTCGCCGACGTCAAAACCGTCATGGCCGAGATGGGCATGGCAATGATGGGTTCCGGCGCGTCGTCCGGCGAGGACCGTGCCCGTGAGGCCGCCGAATCCGCTGTTTCGAGCCCGCTCCTCGAAGACATCAACCTTGCCGGTGCGAACGGCATTCTGGTCAACGTGACGGCGGGTATGGACCTGTCGATCGGCGAGTTCCAGGAAGTCGGCAACACAGTCAAGGAGTTCGCCTCCGACGAGGCGACGGTCGTGGTCGGTACCGTCATCGACCCCGAGCTCACGGATCGTATACGTGTGACCGTCGTCGCAACCGGCCTGGGCCAGAGTGCGGCCAACGCCGAATCGCCGATGCGTATCGTGAGGCGTCCCGCGCAACAACAACAGGCCGAGCCCAATTACCAAACGCTCGACAAGCCGACGGTGCAGCGCAAGCGCGCCGTGGGCGACGGTCTCGAGGACGGCCCTGCGTTGCAGGAAGAGTTGCTGGATATTCCTGCCTTCCTGCGCCGACAGGCTGACTGAAGGGTAGCGAGACCGCAACCACCTCCGCGAAGCCGGCCCGGGGTATCCCGGGCCGGCTGCTACCTCGCCCGCCAACGGCGACATCTTCCAGCAGCATCAGGGACCGCTGCTAAGCAACTGAAAACCTTGAAGAGTTTCGAGCGCGTGTGCTAATCTTGCGCGCGATTGCGGTGACATAGATCTGCAACAGACCTCGTCGCTTGGGAACACGATTGTGGCAATGCTGCGACAGCGCACGCTGAAAACCTCGATACGCGCAACCGGCGTAGGTTTGCACACCGGCGAAAAGGTGTACATGACGCTCCGCCCTGCCGCAGTCAATTCCGGCATTATCTTTCGCCGCGTCGACCTCGATCATCCGGTGGACGTACCGGCCGATCCGCGACTCGTCGGCGAGACCATGCTCGGCACGACATTGATCAAAGATGGCGTCAAGGTCGCAACCGTGGAACACCTGATGTCGGCACTCGCCGGTCTCGGCATCGACAACCTGTACGTGGATCTGTCGGCGCCCGAGGTGCCTATCATGGACGGCAGCGCGGGCCCGTTCGTCTTCCTGCTGCAATCGGCAGGCATCGAGGAGCAGAATGCGCCGAAGAAGTTCGTACGCATAAAGAAGACGGTCCGTGTCGAAGACGGAGACAAGTGGGCAGAGCTGCAACCGTTCAATGGCTTCAAGGTCAACTTCGAGATCTCATTCAACCACCCTGTGTTCAACAAGCTCGACCAGCAGGCAAGCATCGATTTCTCGACCACCTCATTCCTGAAGGAAGTCAGCCGCGCTCGCACTTTCTGTTTCCTGCGCGACGTCGAAGCCCTGCGCGAGCACAACCTTACGCTGGGCGGGAGCATGGACAACGCGATCGTGCTCGACGACTACCGCATCCTCAACGAGGACGGGCTGCGCTATGCGAACGAGTTCCTGATCCACAAGATTCTCGACGCTATCGGTGACGTGTACTTGCTGAACCACAGTCTGATCGGCGAACTGCGCGCCTACAAATCGGGCCACGACCTCAATAACAAGCTGTTGCGCGCACTCCTCGACGACGAGAGTTCGTACGAGGAAGTCACGTTCGAGGACTACCGAAAGGCACCGATCTCCTACGCCACGCCGGCATACGCTTAATAGGTATCGATCGCGGTCTGACGACCGCTCCTACAGCTCACTATTGGCAGCTGTAGGAGCTGTTGAGCGCAGCGAAACTGCGATCGCGGTATTACAACCGCTCCCACACGTGTCTGTAGCCAGTTGTAGGAGCGGTCGTGAGACCGCGATCAAGGGTTGGTCGATACCCGCACCGTGCAGGACTTGACGTCGGCGCCTGTCTGGCGGGCCGCGGCGATGAGCTGATCGGCTTCGAATCGCAGCCGCGAAGCCCAGGCCGACGAGACACAGATTACGACCAGTTCGCCATTCTCCCGCAGGTTGGCTGCGACGATGCCCTCGGATAGTTTCGGCGGCAACGATTTGCCCAGTGCGGTGGCGAGTTCGCCCATCTCGCGGGCGCGCCGGACGACATCGCCCAAACCCGCGTCAGTGCTGGGATTTAACAATTTGTCGAGGCGTTTCGCGGGCATCAAAATGTGACGGAGTTGGTACTTTTTGTCCCTGTCGGGTGATCTCGGTCACCGTTCGAAGGGCCGCTTCTTGTAATAAAAACAGACATTATGCATAGTTTCGCTCACGACAAAGGCATACCCGTTGAAAAGCGGGGTCGCAAAACCACCGGTCTACGGGACGAAATCCTAGGACAGCGGGGCTACCGAAGTGAGCAGGGACAGCAGACCGACAATAATGAGTAGTAACCGGGGGCAGCAAGGCGCCCGGTGCAACAGGGTCTGGCAGTCCGGCGACACGACAGCGCGTGCAACTCGTCCGGGGCATTCTCGATGAACGTTGTAATATTCGGCAAGGGTTATTCGAAGCCCCGACAACTGAACCTGTCCGGTCTGACCGCGGGCCTCGTTGGCGTTGCCGTCGCAGTCGTTGTCGCCGCATCGGGTTTCGTTGCCGGTGCCTGGCACGCTGAGCGAACCGGCTCGGGCGTGAGCGTCGACGAGTTCGCGGGCATCAACCAGGAACTCGACCAGCAGCGAGACAACATCGACGCCATCCGTCAGCAGAAAGAAGATACGCTCGACGCGCTCGCGATCCGCATCGCGCAGATGAACGCGCGCATCATCCGGCTCGACGCCGTCGGCCGTCGCCTGACGGACATGGCCGACATCGATGCCGACGAATTCGATTTCGATTCCGAGCCCGCGCTGGGCGGCCCGGAAGTGCCGATGGCCGGCTCGGCCGCCATTCCGGATGTCGTCGAGGCCATGCAGACACTCGGCATACAGCTCGACAGCCGCGAGGCGCAGCTCGACGTGCTCGAGGCGGTACTCGCGAATCAGCAGCTGAAGGATCGCGTCTACCCGCAGGGCCGCCCGGTCAAGTCGGGCTGGCTTTCATCCTACTTCGGCAAGCGCACGGACCCGTTCACGGGTAAGCCCGCAAATCACACGGGTATCGACTTTGCCGGCAAGATGGGCGCCGAAATCGTCGCAGTTGCTGATGGTGTCGTGACGTGGTCCGGCGACCGCTTCGGCTACGGAATCATGATCGAAATCAATCATGGCAACGGCTATGCAACGCGCTATGCCCACAACTCCGAGAACCTCGTCCAGGTCGGCGACGAGGTCAAGAAAGGCCAGACGGTTGCCCTGATGGGCGAGACCGGTCGCGCAACCGGGCCAAACCTGCACTTCGAAGTCCTCAAGAGCGGACGCCGCGTCAACCCGGTGAATTTCATCCGCGAGTCTTCGAAGTAGGCCACCGGCCCTTTCAAACGGGCGTTTCGCCCCTAAATACCAGCCATTGAATCCATCCCGCCCGATTGCGGGCGGAACAAGGGCAAATTTACCGTGAAATTTCGCGGCCACGCCGTAGAATATGCGGCTTTATTTTGAGGACACTCGTGGCTGGTTTCCTGACAAAGATTTTCGGCAGCCGTAACCAGCGGCTGCTGCGCCAGTACGGCAAGACCGTCAAGCAAATCAACGATCTGGAGGAGGGCCTGCGGGCACTCTCCGACGACGAATTGCGCGCCAAGTCGGACGAATTCAAGCAACGACTGGCTGACGGAGCCACGCTCGACGACATCCTGCCCGAGGCGTTCGCCGTCGCCCGCGAGGCATCCGTGCGTACGCTGGGGCTGCGGCCGTTCGACGTCCAGCTCATCGGCGGCATGGTCCTGCATGACGGCAACATCGCCGAGATGCGTACGGGCGAGGGCAAGACACTGGTCGCGACCCTGCCAGCCTACCTCAACGCACTCAGTGGCAATGGCGTGCACATCGTCACCGTCAACGAGTATCTGGCGCAACGCGATGCCGACTGGATGGGTCCGATCTACGAGTTCCTGGGACTGACGGTCGGCGTAACCCGGAGCGGGCAGACGCAGGACGAAAAGCGCGCGGCGTACAACTCCGATATCACGTACGCCACGAACAACGAGCTCGGCTTCGACTACCTGAGAGACAATCTCGCGTTCACGCCGGACGACAAGGTCCAGCGCGACCTCAATTTCGGCATCGTCGACGAGGTCGACTCGATCCTGATCGACGAGGCGCGTACGCCGCTGATCATCTCCGGACCGGCCGAGGCGAGCACCGACCTCTATACGCAGATCAACAAGATCGTGCCGAGGCTGCGCGCGCACGCGGACCCCGAGGAGCTACACAACTGGGACATTCCCAATCGCCGTGTGCGGCTCCAGGAGCGTCCCGGTGAGGAGCTGACGATCGAGGAGGGGATGGCGATCGCCGACGAGGCGCAGTCCGATTTGGTGCTCGTTGACGACAGCGAAAAACCCGTTGTGTGCAAGCTTGTCGGACGTGGCGACTACACCAAGGACGAGAAAGCAAAACAGGCGCATTTGACCGAAGAGGGCATGGCGCACGTCGAGACGCTCATGTCGCAGGCCGGCTTGCTGGAGGCCGGGGACAGCCTGTACGACGCCGGCAATATACGCCTGTTGCACCACATCAACGCCGCACTGCGAGCGCACGCGATTTACCAGAAAGATGTCGAGTACATCGTAAAAGATGGCGAAGTCGTCATCGTCGACGAGTTCACCGGCCGCACGATGCCGGGCCGGCGCTGGTCCGATGGACTGCACCAGGCGATCGAGGCGAAAGAAGGGGTTGCGATCAAGCAGGAAAATCAGACGATAGCGTCGATTACCTTTCAGAACTATTTCCGCCTGTACAACAACCTTTCGGGCATGACCGGCACGGCAGACACCGAAGCCTTCGAGTTCCAGCAGATTTACGGTCTCGAGGTAGTTGTCATCCCGACGCACAGAGACATGGTCCGCGCCGACCATGCGGACCTCGTGTACCTCTCGCAAAACGGCAAATTCGAGGCGATTATCGAGGACATCTCCGACTGCCGCGAACGCGGGCAACCGGTTCTGGTCGGTACGACGTCGATCGAGACGTCGGAACTGTTGTCGTCGCACCTCAAGAAACGCAAGATCGAGCACAACGTGCTGAACGCCAAACAGCACGAACGCGAGGCGATGATCGTGCAACACGCCGGGCGGCCGGGCGCGATCACGATCGCCACCAACATGGCCGGTCGTGGCACGGACATCGTTCTCGGCGGAAGTCTTGACGCAGACGTCGCCGAGGCCGGGGAGGGCGCCGACCTCGAGCAGCTCAAGACGGCGTGGCAGGAGCGCCACAATTCCGTCGTCGAGGCCGGCGGGCTGCATATTATCGGCACCGAGCGCCACGAATCCCGGCGCATCGACAACCAGCTAAGGGGACGCTCAGGCCGGCAGGGCGATCCCGGGTCTTCGCGCTTCTACTTGTCGATGGAAGATACGCTGTGGCGCATCTTCGGCGACCCAGAGCGCACCAAGGCGCTGCTGTCGCGCGTCGGCATGAAGGAGGGCGAAGCGATCGAAAGCCGATTGCTCTCCCGACAGATCGAACGCGCGCAGCGCAAGGTCGAGGCGCACAACTTCGACATCCGCAAGAACCTGCTCGAATACGACGACGTTGCCAACGATCAGCGCAAGGTGGTCTATCACCAGCGCGCGGAGCTGATGGACGCGGACGAAATCGAGGATTCCGTCGCGGCGATTCGTGAAGAAGTCGTCGCGGAGACCGTCGCACTGCACGTTCCGCCCGGCAGCCTGGAGGAACAGTGGGATACGGACGGCCTGACACATGCGCTGGAGGCAGAGTTCGGCATTGAGGCCGATATCTCGAAACTCGTACACGACAACAAGTCGATCAATGACGAGGGCATTCGCGAGCACTGCGTGAAGCTGGCCGACGAGGCCTACGCCGCCAAGCAGGCGACCGTGGGGAACGAACTGATGCAGAACGTCGAGAAGCAGGTCATGCTGCGACAGCTCGACCACCACTGGAAGGAGCACCTCGCGGCGCTGGACCACCTGCGCCAGGGCATCGGCCTCAGGAGCTTTGCGCAGAAGAACCCGAAACAGGAATACAAGCGCGAGGCCTTCGACATGTTTGGCTCGATGCTCGAACAGGTCAAACACGACACGATCAGCATCCTCGCGCGGATCCGCATCCAGACCGAGGAAGAGCTGGCCGAAATGGCGGAGCAGCGCCGCAAGGCCGAGGAAATGCAGTTCCGCCACGCGCAAGCCTCGGCACTTGCGGGAGCCGGTGCCGGAGCAGGCGCCCAGCCGCAGTCGCAGGTCAAGCCGCCGCCGGGCGGCGCCATCCGCGGCGGCGCGCAGGCCGCGTCGACCGTCGAGACTTTCAAGCGTGAAACGCGCAAGGTCGGCCGCAACGAACCCTGTCCCTGCGGCTCGGGCAAGAAATACAAGCAGTGTCACGGCAAGCTGACCTGAGACGCCTCAACGTCGTCGCGGGGATCCTGAAGGACGCGACCGGCCGTGTTCTGATCAGCGAACGGGTCGGCGATGGCCCGTTCCACGGTCTCTGGGAGTTCCCGGGCGGCAAGATCGATCCCGAGGAGTCAGCCGAAGCCGCGCTTTCGCGCGAGCTCATCGAGGAGCTCGGCGTCGAGCCGACCGAGAGCGCGCATTTCATGAGCCTCGAGCACAGCTATCCCGACCGCCACGTCTCGATCGCTTTTTACCTGGTCACCGGCTGGCGCAGCGATCCCGAGGGCCTCGAAGGCCAGCAGCTGCGTTGGGTGAAGGCGGACGAACTCGATGCGGCAGAGCTGCTGCCTGCAGACCTGCCCGTCGTCGAAGCACTCAGGCGCTAGCAGATACTGAGCAGGAACGGGACGTCGTGGCCGGTCTGAACGGCGCGGCTGTCGATCGACGACCACTCGAGGAAACGCACCGTGAAGCGGTGCTGGCTGCCACTGATTTCCGGAAACAGCGAACTGTCGTCGGCAATGCTGACGCGCAAGAGCCGGCAGTGGGTGTCTTTCTGCATGCTGTGCTGGTACATGCCATTGATCGCGAGTTTGTTGATCGGCTCCGAGCTTTCGCGAATCAGCCACAGCACCTCCGTGACGCCATCGCACAGCGGCCTTATCGCGCCGATCCAGTTGCCGAGATCCTTTTGCCGGCGACTGTAGGACTGCCGCAGCCAGTGGCTGTACTCGGGCAGGTCGAATTCGCAGGTGCCGCCCGGGATGGCGCTGCGGTGCTTGATGGCACTCAGGAACTCCGAGTCCTTGAGCGGCTGCAGGTAGCCCGTGCCGATGCCGGCGACCTGGTCACGGCTGTCGCTGAGTGTCTTGACGAGTGTCTCCAGGCGGCCGCCGTCGACCCCCGGCTGGCTCTGGAATCGCTCCAGCGTGGCAAGCTGCTGATCGAGCTCCTTGTGGACCTCGCTGCGGACGTCGCCGCGCGACAGGATGGCGAGAACCTCGAGCAGCGTTGAGATGGTGGCGCGGGTAGCCCAATCGGTCTCGTGCTCGCAGTTGTAGAGCATCTGCTGGTAGAGAAACTCGAGACGCATGAACGTCCGCATCCGCTCGGACAGGGGCTGCTCGTAGAACGCGTGGTCCGCGGCAGTGTCGGCGTGCATGTTTCCCGCAGGTTTCACCATGGCGGGTATTCTGCGCTTATGCCCGGGCGCCGGCAAATCGCGGGGTCCTCGGGAGCTGTCGCCAAATGGCGACAGGGTCTCAGGAGGAGCTCAGGCGGACATAGCGTCGGTGCAGCTCATTCACCTGTGATTGCGTCGCATCCACGTCGCCGGCGTTGTCGACGACGTCGTCGGCAATGGCGAGCCGTTGCTCGCGACTGGCCTGTGCGGCCAGCATCCGTCGCGCCTGGCCTTCGGATTCGGCATCCCGGGCCATCAGCCGCCGAATCTGCGCGTCCTCGTCGCAGTCGACGACCAGGATCCGGTCGACCTGCTCCCGGATCGGGGACTCCACGAGCAGCGGCACAACGATGATCTGGTACTGGCCGCCCGCGGTGGCCGCCTGCTCGAGCGCGCTCGCGCGAATGCGCGGATGCACGATGGCCTCGAGCCGCCTGCGCGCATCGTCGTCCGAGAAGACCAGCCGACGCATCGCCGCGCGATCCAGCGAGCCGTCCTCCGCGATGATGGCGTCGCCGAACTCATGGCGTATTTCGTCGAGCGCGGGCTGGCCGGGCTCGACGACCTCGCGCGCAATCAGGTCCGTATCGATGATCGGCACGCCGAGCTCGGCGAACATGTCGGCCACCGTTGATTTGCCGCTCGCGATGCCGCCCGTCAGGCCAACGACGAGGCGCGCCCGCGCGGGGCTGTCGTCCACGTTCGCCACTCTAGAACGGCAGCCGCAGAACGCCCTGGATCTGCTCGCCGAATAACATGACGAGCCAGCCCGCTGCCGCGAGGAACGGCCCGAAGGGCAGCGGCAGCTGGCTGTCGCGTCCGCGCAGGACAATCAGCCCGATGCCGAGCACGGCGCCAACGATCGCCGACATCATGATGATCGTGAACAGGTACTGGTAGCCCAGCCATGCGCCGAGCGCGGCCAGCAGCTTGAAGTCGCCGTAGCCCATTCCTTCCTTGCCGGTAACGAGCTTGAACAGCCAGTAGAACGACCAGAGGCTGAGGTAGCCCGCGACCGCGCCGATGATGGCGTCGCGGCTGGGGATGAACAGCACGTCGGCGCCGGGCATCGGGTGAAACAGCGTCATGAGCAGCCCGATCCAGACCAAGGGTAGTACGACTGAATCCGGAATGAGCTGATGGTCGTAGTCGATCATCGTGATGACGACGAGGAACAGCGTCAGGACGATGCCCATGATCGCCTCCCAGCCGAAACCGAAGCGCCAGGCGACGATGGCGGCCAGCAGGGCGGTGACGGCTTCGACCACCGGGTAGCGAACCGAGATCGACGTCTTGCACTCGGCACAGCGACCGCCGAGCAGCAGGTACGAAAGCACCGGGATATTCTGGAAGGCCGTGATTTCCTTGCCGCAGCTCGGGCACCGCGAGCGCGGCACGACCAGGTTGAACGGGCCCTCCGGCAGGTTGCTGGGCGGTAGCTTCGAGGCTTCCTCGGCCTGTTCGCGCCAGTCCCGTTCCATCATGATGGGCAGGCGATAGATCACGACGTTCAGGAAGCTGCCGATCAGGAGCGCAAACGCGAACACGACGGCAACGAAAACGGCTGGCGATCCGCCGAGTAGTTCAGCCATGTACTACGTGCTCCGAACAGTTCATCCCGCGCCGATACGAAAACGGCGTTCGGAGTGTCCTCCGAACGCCGTTTTATTGCAAACGTCCTTGGCTGTGTGGTCTAGACGACCGAACCCATCTTGAAGATCGGCAGGTACATTGCCACAACCAGGCCGCCGACGAGGACGCCGAGGATCGCCATGATCATCGGCTCGAGCAGCGAACTCAGGTTGTCGACAGCGTTGTCGACGTCTTCTTCGTAGAAATCCGCGACCTTGGCGGACATGTCGTCGAGCGAACCGGATTCCTCGCCGACCGCGATCATCTGGATGACCATGTTCGGGAACAGGTCGGTGTTCTCCATCGCCTGCTGCAGCCGCTGGCCTGTCGCAACTTCGTCGCGCATCTGCAGTACCGCTTGCTCGTAGACGATGTTGCCCGTCGCGCCGGCGACCGACTCGAGCGCCTCGACCAGCGGCACACCGGCAGCGAACATCGTCGACAGCGTACGTGCGTAACGCGCGATCGACGCCTTCTGCATGATCGGGCCGATGACCGGGATCTTGAGAGTCATCTTGTCGAGGTTCTGGCGCAGC
This sequence comes from Woeseiaceae bacterium, assembly GCA_030066625.1. Taxonomy (GTDB): domain Bacteria; phylum Pseudomonadota; class Gammaproteobacteria; order Steroidobacterales; family Woeseiaceae; genus UBA1847. Next base: position 21,328 of record JASJBG010000058.1, on the reverse strand, counting down.
GCGCGCGAGCGCTTCTTCATGTACAAAAAGCCCGCAATCGCGGCGATGATCATGATTGCCAGGTACCAGCCTTTCTCACGCACGAACTGCGACAGGTCAATGACCATGCGTGTGAATGTCGGCAGGTCGGCACCGAAGCCCTGGAACAGGTCTTCGAAAGCAGGGATTACGAAGATCAGCAGGATCGTCGTAACGATGAAGGCGACGACGAGAACCGCGGCCGGATAGGTTAGCGCCTTCTTGATCTTTTTCTTGATCGCCTCGGTCTTTTCCTTGTACGTGGCGATCTTGTCGAGCAGCGTCTCGAGCGCACCGGCCTGCTCACCGGACTCGACGAGGTTGACGAACAGGTCGTCGAAGTACAGCGGGTGCTTGGCGAGTGCCTCGGCGAGTGCGCTACCGCCCTCGACGTCCTGCTTGATGGTCAGGATCAGTTTCTGCATCGCCGCGTTGTCGTGACCCGTGCCGACGATCTCGAAGGCCTGCACGAGCGGAATACCGGCCGAGAGCATCGTCGCGAGCTGGCGGCTGAAGATGGCGATGTCGCCGGTCGTGATTTTTGCGGCGCCGGCAAACATGCTCTTGCGCTGCTTGCGAATGCGCGTCGGCACGACGCCCTGGCGGCGCAGATCCGCGCGTACCGCGGCCTCGTCGCCGGCCATCGACTTGCCTTTGACCTTTTTGCCCTTCCGGTCCGTGCCCTCCCAGAGGAACGGTACCTTCATTACCGCTGTTTGTTCAGCCATCTCTCTCGTTTCCTAGCCGAGTGTGAAATCAACAACTTAGCTATTCAATTGTAACCCGGTTGACCTCATCAAGGCTGGTAACCCCTTCCTTGACTTTGTTCAATCCGGCCTGTCTCAGATCCAGCACGCCTTCCTTCGTTGCCTGGTCGGCGATCTGCATGGCATTGCCGCCTTCCATGATGATGCGGCCCATGGCCTCGGACACTTCCATGACCTGGAAGATACCAACGCGGCCCTTGTAGCCCTCGTTGCACTGCTTGCAGCCTTTCGGGCCGAAGATCGTGACGCCCTTGTCGAGATCGGCGGCCGAAAAGCCTTCCTTCTCCAGCGCCTCACGCGGTATGTCTCTGACTTCCTTACAGTTATCGCAGAGTCGCCGGCCCAGTCGCTGGGCGATGATCAGGCTGACGGAGGTCGCGATCGCGTATGGCATGACGCCCATGTCGACGAGACGCGTGAGCGTCTTCGGGGCGTCGTTGGTGTGCAGCGTCGAGAGTACGAGGTGACCCGTCTGGGCGGCCTTGATCGCGATCTCGGCCGTCTCGAGGTCACGAATCTCACCCACCATGATCACGTCCGGATCCTGGCGCAGGAAGGCTTTCAGCGACGACGCGAAGGTCAGGCCCACCTTGGGGTTGACGTTGACCTGGTTGATGCCGGGGAGGTTGATTTCCGCCGGATCCTCGGCCGTCGAGATGTTGCGGTCCTCGGTGTTGAGGATATTGAGCCCGGTGTACAGCGAAACCGTCTTACCGGAACCGGTCGGGCCCGTGACCAGGATCATGCCGTACGGCTTGTTCAGGTGCTTCAGATAAAGCTGTTTCTGCTGCTCTTCGTAGCCGAGCACGTCGATGCCGAGCTTGGCACTCGATGGGTCGAGGATACGCAGTACGATCTTTTCGCCGAACAGCGTCGGGCAGGTGTTGACACGAAAATCGATCGCGCGATTCTTCGACAGGCGCATCTTGATGCGGCCGTCCTGCGGCACGCGGCGCTCGGCGATGTCCATCCGCGACATGACCTTGAGGCGGGCACAGACCTTGTTGGCGAGCACGACGGGCGGCTGTGCGACCTCCGACAGCACGCCGTCCAGGCGCGTGCGAACACGAAAGTACTTTTCGTAGGGCTCGAAGTGAACGTCCGATGCACCGCGCTTGATGGCATCGAGCAGGATCTTGTTGACGAAGCGGACGACCGGCGCATCTTCGACGTCGCTGACATCCTCTTCTTCTTCCTCGTCACTCGTGACCTCGAGGTTTTCGAGGTCGAAATCGTCGTCGTCGAGCCCGGCCGACATCATGCTCGTGTCGACAGCCTCGATCGCCTTGGTAATGCGTTCCTCGAGCTTGTCCTGCTCGACCACGACCGGGTCGATTCTCAAGCTCGTCTGGAACTTGATATCGTCGATGGCTTGCAGGTTAGTCGGGTCGGAGATGCCTAAGAACAGGCGCTGGCCGCGCTTTACGAGCGGCAGGACGCGATGCTTGTTGATCAGTTTCTGGTCAACGGCCCGAACCACTTCGAGATCGATTTCGACGGCGTCGAGGTCGAGGAGGGGTACACCGAATTCGTGCGATGCGGCAACGGCGATGGAGCGGGGTTCCGCAAGATCCTCGTTGACGAGGAAGGCGACCAGCGGGACTTTCTGTTTGCGCGCCGTTTCGGTGGCTTCAGCAAGCTTGTCCTCGGGGATGATCCCGTCCTGCACGAGACGCCGGGGCAGGCCTGCTAGATTCGTCTGTGATGCCGTTGCTGCCATGAAACCTTGGGGTTGTTGTCACGCCTGTCCGAGCATCACAGTCTCACTGATCGTCCGGACCACTTCAACCGGATTTTGTGCGCCCCATCACAAATACGAACTTCGATTAAGTCAAACTCTCGAAAACCCGGATTTTCGAGGCTGTACAAGGGCTTCAGGGCGTCGCTACTGGCGACAGACAGCCGGCAAATAACGATTCGCGACGGTCGGCATCGCGTGGTTTGCACCACCGTTCAGGAGAGCTCCTCCGGTGGGTATGCCGGCGCCTCCGCAGCGCCAGACGATGGTATTGCCGACCGTCTCGTATGGCGTCAGCGAGACAGTCTGGCCGACGATCTGGGCATTGGCGAGCGGCCCGCCAAACGTGATGTCGACGCGGCCGTCGATGATGGCGACCTGGCTGACGTAGTTGCCGCGCGTGTCGGTCGGGTCGGGCGTCAGGCCGGCAGCGGCGCGGTCGGCGGGTGCCACACCGTCGTTGGTGTAGGCATCCGTAATCGGCACCTTGGCACCGGCGGCCATGTTCAGGCCTTCGGCGATTTGTGCACGCACGGTATAGGTCTGGTAAGCGGATATGGCGAGTGATGCCAGGATGCCAATAATGGCAATGACGATCATCAACTCAATCAGTGTAAATCCGCGATCAAGCTTCGGCATTGTTGTTGCGACTCCCCTTAATCCCCCAATTGTACGCGGCCCGCATTTGGTCGAAAAGTGTGATCTGGTGCACATTATCATCGAAATTGTGACAGACCGCTCAATTCTAATATCCGGATGCAAAAAAGCCCCGGGCAAGCCCGGGGCTTCGTTCGTCAGATGACGATGTCGCTTAGCGGCAAGCAGCCGGCAGCCACTTGTTCTTGAGACCTGCGTTGTTCGCGCACGTCCAAGAAATCGAACCAGCGTTGTCGGTCGCGCTCAGCTTGAGCGACTTCGCGGCGATGTTGGCGTTAGCCTTGTTGCCGTACGTTACCGTGATGACGCCGTTAGCGTTACCAACAGCAACCTGCGTGACGTACTGACCCGTGATGGCGCCAGATGCTTCGATACCAGCCTGGTTGTTGTCAGACGGGAAAGCACCCTGGTCCTGGTAGTACTCGGCAACAGCTGCCTTCGCGCCAGCCGAAAGGCTCAGACCTTCCGAAACCTGTGCACGAATCGTGTAGTCCTGGTAAGCCGGAATTGCAATGGCTGCCAGGATGCCGATGATCGCGACAACGATCATCAATTCAATCAGCGTAAAACCTTGCTGCTTCTTCATCTCTATCTCCATGAATGAGAGTTTTATTTCAACGCAACGGCGAAACCGCCCGTACGCGTATAAAAGCAAGGCGCGTGCCAAGTTTCTGTGAATTCGTTCAAGTTATTGATTGCCGTTCAATTTCAATTGACAGCGGCGATCAGAGGGGCGTCGGCAGGAAGTGACAATCGGACACTGATTGGCGGAAACTGTCACAAGCTGACAATTTGTGTCACCTGCGTCGGCAAACCCCAACGGTTGTTATGACAATTCAGTACTTTGCGGCTGTTATCTGCGGACCTGGGTCACGTTTCTTATGTTTAATCTGTGATTAAATCTCGGCGTTTCCCGTCCATCAGAGTACTGACTCAATGACTGACAACAATCCTGCGCAAGCAGCCCAAACCGCGCCGGCCGCGGGCCTGAGGTTAGCCGCTCCGCGCTCGTTGTACTTTGCGGTGTTCACGATTTCCGGGTTTTCCGGCCTGATCTACCAGTCGATCTGGTCGCACTACCTGAAGTTGTTCCTGGGACACGCTGCATACGCGCAGTCACTCGTACTCATTATATTCATGGGCGGAATGGCCGTCGGTTCGTGGGTCGCGAGCCGCTACTCGGCGCGCCTGCGGATTCCGATTCTTGCCTACGCCGTGGTTGAAGCCATCGTCGGCGTCGTGGCACTCGTCTTCCACGACATGTTCGCCGGATTGATCGAGGTCTTCCACTCAACCGTCCTGCCCGGCATGGGATCGCCGTTCCTCGGCATCACGTCGAAGTGGCTGGCCGCCAGCCTGCTGATCCTGCCGCAGTCGATTCTCCTGGGCACAACGTTCCCTCTCATGAGTGCGGGCATCATCCGCCGCTTCCCGGACGCGCCGGGCGGCAGCATCGCGATGCTGTACTTCACGAACAGCATCGGCGCGGCCGTGGGCGTGCTGGCGAGCGGCTTCGTCATGATCCGCGCGTTCGGCCTGCCGGGCACCATCATGACGGCCGGACTCCTCAATATTGCGCTGGCGTTGGTGGTCTGGATGCTCGTCAAACTCGACCCCGAGCCTGAGACCGAACCGCTGGTCGAGCCTGAGCGAACGAGCGCTGGTGACACGCTGACCCGGCTGTTCCTGGTCGCAGCCTTCATCACGGGCATGGCCTCCTTTATCTACGAGATAAGCTGGATTCGCATGCTCAGCCTCGTGCTCGGCGCGACCACGCACTCGTTCGAACTGATGCTGAGCGCGTTCATCACCGGTCTCGCCTTCGGCGGCCTGTGGATCAAGCGCCGTATCGACCGGGTCGACGACCCGATCCGATTCTCGGGCTATGTGCAGCTGATCATGGGCGCGTTCGCATTGCTGACGATCCCTGTCTACGTAATGACCTTCGACTGGATGACGTGGCTGCGCGAGGCGCTGCAGGCAACGGAAGCCGGCTACTCGGGTTACAAGCTCGCGAGCCATGCGTTCGCGCTGGCGGTGATGCTGCCAACGACGTTCATGGCCGGTATGACGCTGCCGTTGTTTACTTACGTGCTGCTCCGCAAGGGCAGCGGCGAGTCGAGTATCGGCCGCATTTACGCCGCGAACACCGTCGGCGCGATCGCCGGCGTCCTGTTCGCCGTGCACATCGGTCTGCCGATGCTCGGCCTCAAGAACCTGATCGTGTTCGGCGCGCTGCTCGATATCGCGCTCGGCGCGTTCCTGCTGATGCGCTTCGTCAACATCGAATGGAGAAGCCCTCGCTTTGCCGTTGCCGGCGTCCTCGTCGCATTGGTCATGGTGACCACGATTGCGGGCCCGGCCATCGACAAGCGGCTGCTGGCGTCCGGCGTGTATCGCTACAAGCACACCGACGTGGCCACGGAAGACGACTTCCGCTTCTACAAGGACGGCAAGACGGCCAGCGTGACGTTCCGCGTTACGCCGGACGGTCTCGGAGTCCTTGCAACGAACGGCAAGCCCGATGCGTCGATCCAGCTGGATTCGGACGGCGGCGCCAGCCTCGACGAGATGACTATGATGCTCGCGGGTGCGATTCCGCTGGCCTACGCGCCGCACGCGAAGCGCATCGCCAACATCGGCATGGGCTCCGGCCAGACCGTTCACACCGTGCTCGCCGATCCGCACGTCGAACTGATCGATACGGTCGAGATCGAGGTCGAGATGGTAAATGCGTCGAAGAACTACGGTGACAGCGTTCGCCGCGTCTTCGAGGACCCGCGCAGCAATATCCACATCGAAGATGCGAAGACCTTCTTCTCGCTCAACAACGCGACCTACGACGTCATTATCGCGGAGCCGTCGAACCCCTGGGTTAGCGGCGTCGCAAGCCTGTTCTCCGAGGAGTTTTACGGCACTGTCCGCGACTATCTGGAGAATGACGGCCTGTTCGTGCAGTGGATCCAGTCCTACGAGTTCACCGACGAGCTGGCAATCTCGATCCTCAAGGCATTGAAACAGCACTTCGACGACTTCGACATCTACGTTTCGAGCGGTACCGACATCCTGATCATCGCGAAGAAAGAGGGACAGCTCGGCAAACCGCAGTGGGACCGTATCCTGACCGGTGAGCTCGGCAAGCTCCTCAACCGGGTCGACATTTACACGCCGTCGGACCTGGTCATTCGACAGTCCGCCAGCCGCCCGGTACTCGAGCCGTTCCTGGTGGACGTACCGGTACTGGCGAACTCGGATTACTTCCCGTACGTCGACCTCAACGCCGGCAAGGCGCTGTTCCTCGATACCCGTGCGGAAATGTTCATGGAGATGACCACGGCGCCGCTGCCCGTGCTCGAGATGCTGAATCGCACATCGATCACGTTTGCCGACATCGCACCGGAAGCGGCGCGATCGTCGCGGCGCCTCGACCTCGTCGGGAAAGCGCACTGGGTCCACGAGAAAATCACGCAGACCAAGCTGGTCGACCCGCCGTCGACCGAGACCTCGATTGACGCACCGGTGCTGTACCTGGCCGACTGGCTGTCGGCGTCGCAGCAGAACTGCCTGGCAGAAGCGAACCCGGACCGCTGGGCGGCCTCCGTGTTCGACCTGATGAGCTTCACGCTGCCAAATCTCGATCCGGCACGCGGCGAAGCGCTCATCGACGAGGCGACAACCGCGGCCTGCGGCGTCGCGACCGAGACCGATGCGCGTCGCTGGCTGCAGCTCTATCGGGACATCGCACGACGCGACGGCGGCTCGATGTACCGCTCTGCGATGACCATCCTCAGAAACAGCTCGGCACTCGAGGACTTTCGCGCCGACTACCTGATCAACGCAGCAATGCTCGGCGCGATTTCGACGGGTCGGCTGGAGGATGCGTACGGAGTCTGGGATGCCTGGGGCAAGGCGCACTACGCCAACACCGAGATGGCGGCGCACACGAAGCTGATGCTGAGTATCTCGGCGCGCTACGAAGACCTGCCCAGCGGGCAGGCCGCAGCGGGTCACTAGGCGTCAGGATTCGATGCCGAGTTTCTTGATCCGGTAGCGCAGCTGCCGGAACGAGAGCCCGAGCAGCTTGGCGGCGGCGGTCTTGTTGTAGCGCGTCTTCTCGAGCGCATCGATGATGGCCTGCCGCTGGACGTCCTCTACCTGTTCGCCGAGCTTGACGTTCGGCGCCATCGAAGCCGATGAGGCTGCCGTACTCGTTGCCCGCATGTTCAGGTCGTCGACGTTGATCGTGTCACTCGTGGACAGGGTCACCGCGCGCTCCAGCATGTTCTCCAGCTCACGCACGTTGCCCGGGAAGCTGTAGTCCCGCAGCGCATTCCGGGCAGCATCGTCGAGCTGCGCCCCCGGGCTAAGACGCTTCAGAATGTGGTTGGCCAGGATGAGCACGTCATCGCCGCGCTCGCGCAGCGCGGGTACGTGCAGCTCGATCACGTTGATGCGGTAGTAAAGGTCCTCGCGGAAGTCGCCGGCCGTCACCATTTCGGACAGGCTCTTGTGCGTGGCCGACAGGATACGCGCATTGACGGACTCTTCTTTTTCGGCACCCACTGGCCGCACGGTGTTCTCCTGGATGACGCGCAGGAGTTTCACCTGCATGGCGAGCGGCAGGTCGGCAATCTCGTCGAGGAACAGCGTGCCGCCCTCGGCGCACTGCACGAGCCCGACCTTGTCGTGGACCGCGCCCGTGAAGGCGCCCTTGCGATGCCCGAAGAACTCGCTTTCCATGAGTTCGGCCGGGATGGCACCGCAGTTCACCGGCACGAATGGGCCGTCCGCACGCGGGCCGCTTTCGTGAATGAGCCGGGCGACCAGTTCCTTGCCCGTGCCCGACTCGCCGGAGATGTGCACGGGCGCCTGCGAGCGTGCCACCTTGTCGACCATGAGCCGGAGCTCGTGCATGCTCGCGGAGTCACCGAGCAGCCGGGACGGCTCTTCCTCTCCCGGCGTGTCAATCTTGAGGGCGCTTTCGACGATGTTGCGCAGGTTGCCGAGGTCGAGCGGCTTGGATATGAAGTCGAACGCGCCGAGCTTGAGCGCCTGCACGGCCGTCTCGACATTGCCGTGTGCCGTGATGACTGCGACGGGAGTACCCGGGGTATGCTGCTGCATCCATTCGACCAGCTCTAGGCCGTCGCCATCCGGCAACCGCATGTCGGTGAGGCAGAGATCGAAACGCTTCTGCGCAAGCTTGGCCTTGGCGCCGGTCACGTCGGTGGCCGATTCGGTCTCGATATCCATGCGTCCAAGCGTCAGCGTCAGCAGTTCGCAGATATCGGGTTCGTCGTCGATGACCAGTGCGAGCGGTTGGCTCATTTACTATCCTGTCGTGTCATGCGATTCCCAGCGGTCGGGATCGGCAAAAACGATCCTGAAGATACTGCCCCCGCCCGGCCGGTCAAGATACAAGAGGCTCGCGCGATTGAGTTCGCAGAGTTCCCGCGAGATGTACAGGCCGAGACCGGTTCCACCCGAGCGCTCGGTATAAAACGGTTCGAAGATTTTCTCAGCGGTTGCGGGGTCCACGCCGTTACCGTGGTCACAGACCTCGAGATACGGGCGCTCCTGCGTGGCCATGCGCCCGGCCTGCAGTTCGACAAGGATGCCGCCGGTCTCGCTCGCGTACTTGACGGCGTTGTCGCAGAGATTCCACATGACCTGGCGCAGATGGCTGCGATCCATGCGGACCTCGATGTCGTCCGGCACGCCGCTGATCGACAGCTCACCTTCCTGCAGCTCCAGGGTGCGGGTGAATTCCTGCGCGAAATCCTCGATCCACGGCCTGAGATCGACGCGCTCGGGCTGCGACGACTCGCGCCGCGAAAGCTGCAGCACGTTGTCGATGATGTGGCTGACCCGGCCGGAGTGCGTCTGGATGATCTCCGTCAGGCGCTTGTCGTCCTCGGTCAGCACCGGCGACTCGCCGAGCAGCTGCGCCGCGTGGCTCATTGCGCCCACCGGATTGCGAATTTCGTGGGCGATGCTCGCGCTCAGGCGGCCGAGCGACGCGAGCTTGGACTGCTGAACGCGCGCATTCATGAGGCTCGCGTCTTCCAGGAAGACGAGCATCGGGCCCTCGCGGTCGTCGTTCTTGGCGAGCGGGGCCAGGTGAGCCGTCACGCGCGCGCTGCCGCCGTCGGAGACCATCGTCATCTCCGGGTGTGAGGACAGGCCGGGATCCACGCGCCAGCGCTGCACGTACTCATCGAGCGGCGCCGACGCGCTCTCGAGCGGGATCCCGCGGACGGCCTCGTCGGCACCGAGGAGCCGCGCCGCCGATGCGTTGCTCAGGCGGATATTGTTGTTGGCGTCGATGACGACGATGCTCTCGCGCAGGTGCTGGACGATGTACTCGTTGAGCTCCGACAGGTTCTGCAGATCGACGCCACGCTGCCGGGCCAGCGCCTCGCTGTCCTGGATGCGACTGGCCAGCGGCTTCGCCGCGAGCGCCATCGAGAACACGATCGCGCTCAGCAGGCCGGCGGCCGGGTAGTTGGTTTCGGCGCCGCCGAGGCCCGTGAACACTTCCGCACCGAGCAGGGACAGGGTCGCAGCCGCGGCGAGAATCGCCGGCAGCTGCGCGGGCAGGACAAGGCTGCCGGCACCGACGAAGACTACGAGCAGGCCGCCGAGACCCGACGCAATGCCGCCGCTCGTGTACATCAGCGAGGTGACCGCACCGATGTCGACGAGGGTCTGCGTGGTCGCCTGGACACGGATGTCGGCCCAGCGCTGCCGCAGCACGACGCCGAAGACCACGGCGAAGACGAGGTAGGCCGATGCCGTGGCCGAGAACAGGGTGGGGAAACGGTCGCCGAAAGCGCGCGGCTCGCCGCCGGCGAAGAACACCACGAGCAGCACGACGGCGACGAACAGCCGGAACACGTTCAGCGTGATTAGTACCCGCCAGGAAAGGTCCGGTTCGTCGACAGCCCGCGCCAGTAGCGCGTCCCGGCTGCCGCGAAATGTCCGCCTGGCCGCAATGTCGGTATTCGCCTGATTCATCAGTGATTTGTCGCTGCCCGTCGCCCCTTGATTGTATCTGCTTTGGCTTTGCTCCAAAATACGCGGGCTTCGCGCCCCCCGGGGCCCCGTCCCTCCTCAAACAACAAGATCGACAATGAATCTCCACGAATACCAATCGAAACGATTGTTCGCCGAGTACGGCATACCCGTGCCCAAGGGCCTGCCGGCCGAGACGGCCGATGCGGCCGTCGCCGCGGCCGAAGAGCTCGGCGGCGAACTCTGGGTCGTCAAGGCTCAGGTCCACGCAGGCGGCCGCGGCAAGGCCGGCGGCGTCAAACTGACCCGGACCCTCGACGAAGTGCGCGAGGCAGCGGCCGGCATGCTCGGAACCCAGCTCGTCACCCACCAGTCCGGCCCGGAAGGCCTGCCGGTCAACGTGGTCTATGTCGAGGAAGGCTCTGATATCGATCGCGAGCTGTACCTGTCGATGCTGGTCGATCGTGAGCAAAGCCGGATTTCGTTCATCGCCTCGGCCGCCGGCGGCATGGACATCGAGCAGGTCGCCGAGGAGACGCCCGAGAAAATCTTCACGGTCGCGATCGGCCCAGACGCGGGCCTGCAGGACTACCAGGCGCGGCAGCTGGCTTTCGGGCTCGGTCTCGACAAGCAGCAGATGCGCCAGTTTGGCGATCTCGTCACGAAGCTCTACAAGCTGTACCTCGACAGCGATGCGAGCCTGATCGAGATCAACCCGCTGATTACGACGAAGGCGGGCGACGTCGTCGCGCTCGACGGCAAGATCAATATCGACGGCAGCGCGCTATTCCGGCAGCCGACGATCGCCGAGCTGCGCGACCCGTCGCAGGAAGACGAGGCAGAGCGCAAGGCGGCCGAGCACGATCTCAACTACGTCTCGCTCGACGGCAACATCGCCTGCATGGTGAACGGCGCCGGCCTCGCGATGGCAACGATGGACCTCATCAAGCTGCACGGCGGTGAGCCTGCGAACTTCCTCGACGTCGGCGGTGGCGCAACCGCCGAGCGCGTCGCGGCAGCCTTCAAGCTGATCCTGTCCAACGAAAACGTCGACGCGATCCTGGTCAATATTTTCGGCGGCATTGTCCGCTGCGACCTGATCGCCGAGGGCATCATCACGGCAGTCAAGGAAGTCGGCGTGAACGATCCCGTGATCGTGCGGCTCGAAGGAACGAACGTCGACAAGGGCCGGCAGCTGCTCGCTGATTCGGGCCTCGACATCATCGCAGCCGATGACCTGACCGACGCGGCCAAGAAAGCCGTCGCGGCAGTCGCGTGACGGGGCAGGATTCATGAGCATACTCGTAAACAAAGATTCGAAAATCATTACCCAGGGCATCACGGGCAGCCAGGGTTCGTTCCACACCGAGCAATGCATCGAGTACGGCACGAAGGTCGTTGCCGGCGTAACGCCGGGACGTGGCGGCGGCGAGCACCTCGGCGTACCGGTATTCAACACGATGCGCGAGGCCGTCGGCGAGACCGGTGCGGATGTCAGCATGATTTACGTGCCGGCACCGTTCGCGGCCGATGCGATTCTCGAGGCGGCCGACGCGGGCGTGGGTCTCGTGGTCTGCATCACCGAGGGCATTCCGGTCAACGACATGGTCAAGGTGAAGTCCGCGCTGCGCGACTACGACTGCCGGCTGATCGGCCCCAACTGCCCGGGTATCATCACGCCCGATGAGGCCAAGATCGGCATCATGCCGGGATTCATTCACAAGAAGGGACGCGTCGGCGTCATCTCGCGGTCCGGCACGCTGACGTACGAGGCGGTCTACCAGACAACCACCAACGGTCTCGGCCAGAGCACCTGCGTCGGCATCGGCGGCGACCCTGTCCGCGGCATGAACTTCATCGACTGCCTCGAACTGTTCGAGGCCGATCCGGAGACGGACGGCATCATCATGGTCGGCGAAATCGGCGGCAGCGACGAAGAGGCCGCCGCCGAGTACATCGCCGGGAACGTCTCGAAGCCCGTCGTCGCCTACATCGCGGGCGTTACGGCACCGCCTGGAAAGCGCATGGGCCACGCCGGCGCGATCATCGCCGGCGGCAAAGGTACTGCGGCGGCGAAGTTCGAGGCACTCGATGCCGCCGGCGTCGCGACCGTGCGTTCGCCGGCCGAGCTCGGCAGCCGCATGGCCGAGGTGCTGGGCGCCTGAGCCCGGCGCCGGCGGGCGCGATTTCGGCTTAGAATGAGCCATGGCCGATACCGTCACACTCGCGCTTGCGCAGGTTGATCTCGCGGTCGGCGACGTCGCCGGCAACACGCGGAAGATTCTCGACTACTCGGCGCGGGCGCGCGACGAGCTCGAGGCCGATCTCATCGTATTCCCGGAACTCAGCATCTGCGGCTATCCGCCGGAGGACCTGCTGTTTCACTCCGGGCTGCGTCACGACGTCGAGCAGGCTTTGGAGACGATCCGCGACCAGGTGCAGGGCATCGCCGTCCTCGTCGGGTTTCCGGAATACGAGTCGAAAGGGACGATCTACAACAGCTGCGCCGTATTTCGTGACGGCGAGGTGCTGAGCCACTATCGCAAGAACAGGCTGCCGAATTACGCGGTGTTCGATGAGGAGCGCTACTTCACTGCCGCGAAGGAGCCGGCGGTGTTCACGCTCAACGGCATCCGCATCGGTCTCAACATCTGCGAGGACGTCTGGAATGCCTCGCCAATGCAGAAGGCGCGGGCGGCCGGTGCGGAGTGCATCATCGCGATCAACGGTTCGCCGTACGAGGTCAAGAGCCAGCGCAACCGTGAGAAAACGCTGAAGAAGCGGATCGCCGAAGTCGGCGTGCCAGTCGTCTATGTCAACATGGTCGGCGGTCAGGACGAGCTCGTGTTCGACGGCGGTTGTTTTGTCATGGATTCGGCGGGCGAGGTCGCGTTTCGCGCGCCTCCGTTCGAAAAGGGCCTGCACCGCGTAGTGCTGACCGCCAATGCATCCGGCGTTACCCCGCAGTCGGCGGATGTCGCGGCACTGCTACCGGTTGAAGAAAGTGTCTACAAGGCGCTCGTGACCGGCACGCGCGATTACGTGGAGAAGCACGGTTTCCCGGGCGTGATCATCGGCCTTTCCGGCGGCATTGATTCGGCGCTCGTGCTCGCGGTCGCGAACGACGCGCTCGGGCCCGACAAGGTGCGCGCGGTCATGATGCCGTTTCGCTACACGTCGAACATGAGCCAGGAGGACGCCGCGAAGCAGGCGGAAACGCTGGGCATCCGCTACGACGTTGTCCCGATCGCGCCGATCTACGACACGATCGTCGAGCAGCTGGCAGCGGTCTTCGAGGGCGCCGAAGAGGACGTCACCGAGGAGAACATCCAGGCGCGCGTGCGCGGGATCCTGCTCATGGCGCTGTCGAACAAGACCGGCCGTATGCTCCTGACCACGGGCAACAAGAGCGAGATGGCGGTCGGCTACGCGACGCTGTACGGCGACATGGCGGGCGGCTTCGCGCCGATCAAGGATTGCGCCAAGACGCTCGTGTATCGACTCGCGCGCTACCGCAATACGCTAGGGGCGTGCATTCCGGAACGCGTGATCACCCGCGAGCCGTCGGCGGAACTCCGGCCCGGCCAGAAAGACAGCGACTCGCTGCCGGATTACGAGATTCTCGACCCGATCCTCGAGGCCTTCATCGAAGAAGATCTGTCCGTCGCCGAGATCACGGAGCGCGGCTTCGAACGCGCGACCGTCATTCGCGTGCTGGAGATGGTGAAGCGCAACGAGTACAAGCGCCGGCAGGCGCCGCCGGGCATCCGTATCAGCGGCCGCGCGTTCGGGCGCGACTGGCGGTATCCGATAACGTCGGGTTACAAGTTTCCCGGCTAGCGACGCCGGTTGTCGGCAAGGTCCGGGTAGTTTTCGCGGAGCACCCGGCGGGTATCGTCGGCGAGCTCGCCCATTCCGAGGCGGTCATAAGCAGACGCCATCAGCTCGAGTGAGCGCTTGTTTGACGGGCTGCCGTTGTATTTCTCGAGCGCACTCTTCGCGCGATTCAGCGCGGCGACGAACGCACCGCGTCGCAGGTAGTAGTCCGCAACGTGATTCTCGTACTGCGCGAGCCGGTCGCGCAGGTAGACCATGCGCTGCTCTGCGTCCGGCGCGTAAGGGCTTGCCGGGTAGCGCTCGACGAGGCGCCTCAGGACCGCGTAGGACTGCTCGACGCCTTCCGGCGGGCGGCGGGTCATGTCACGACGGAACCACTTTTCGAGAAAGCCGGGCTCACCTTCGAAATAGGACAGCGCCTGGATGTACAGCGCATAGTCGACGCGCGGATGAATCGGGTTCTCGCGGATGAAGGTCTCGGACGCCTCGACCGCACGTTCGCTCTGTCCACTCTTGTAGTAGGCGTACATGAGCTCGAGCTGGATCTGCCGGCTCAGGTCGCTGAACGGGTAGCGCGCCTGAATGGCCTCGAAGATCTGGATACCGCGGGTGTAGTTGGAACGCGCGATAGAGTCCTGCGCCTTCTCGTAGGCTTCCTGCAGGTTGCGGAGCTCGACGTCTTCCTGCTCTTCCTGTCCACCGCAGGCGGCGAGCAGGCCGAAGGCCAGCAGCAGCAAAATATACCGGCCACGCTCCCTGATCGAGGGCGCGACGTCGGCGGGGATTCGGTGTCGAAGCTGGGTCATTTATGGAGTTCCGGTCCGGCTGGCCCGGCCAAATCGGCGAGTATACCGTAAACTTGGCGCGCAACGATGAGCACCGAAACGCAGACGAAAACGATTCCCGAAGAGCTGGCTGGCAAGCGTTTGGACCAGGCGCTGGCGCAGATGTTTCCGGATTATTCCCGCAGCCGCCTCACTGCCTGGCTCAAGGACGGCGCCGTGCTCGTGGACGGCCGGTCGCCGAAGCCGCGCGAGCGCGTCGACGGCGGCGAGTCGGTCGAGCTCAGGGCGGTAGCAGAACCGGTAACGGCCAGTGCACCCGAGGCGATCGACCTCGATATCGTCTACGAGGACGACGCGCTGCTGGTGATCGACAAGCCGGCCGGGCTGGTGGTCCATCCCGGCGCCGGCAACCCGACCGGCACGCTCATGAACGGGCTCCTGCATCACGCGCCCGGTCTCGAGGTCCTGCCCCGGGCCGGCATTATTCACCGCATCGACAAGGAGACCACGGGCCTGCTGCTCGTGGCCAAGACCTTGCCCGCGCACACGGCCCTCGTCCGCGCGCTGGCGGAACGGGAGATCTCGCGTCGCTATCTCGCGGTGTGTCACGGCGTGCTGACCGGCGGCGCGACGATCGATGCGCCAATCGGGCGCCACCCGGTAGACCGGACGCGCATGGCAATTGTCGACGGCGGCCGACGGGCCGTCACGCATTTCACCGTCGTCGAGCGCTTCCGTGCTCATACCCTGGTCGATGTGAAGCTCGAGACGGGCCGCACCCACCAGATCCGCGTGCACTTCGCGCATCGCCGCCAGCCGCTGGTCGGCGACCCGGTTTACGGTGGCCGGCTTGCCTTACCGAAGGGCGCGACCGAGCCGTTGATTGCCGCGCTTCGGCAGTTTAAACGACAGGCCCTGCACGCGGCGCGCCTCGGCTTCGAACACCCGGCTAGCGGTGAGCGAGTGGACCTCGAGGCGCCGCTGCCCGCCGACCTCGAAGCGCTTCTCGAGGTACTTCGCGAGGACGCTGCCGATGCGTGAGCTTGAACTAGTCGTCGCCGACTGGCCTGCGCCTCCCAACGTCCGGGCCGGGTGCACGACTCGTGCCGGCGGTGTCAGTGAGGGCGTCTACACGGCCCTGAATCTCGGTGCGCACGTTGGCGACGAATCGGGCGCCGTGGCCGAAAACCGGCGCCGTTTCGTAACAGCCGTGGAGTTGCCGGGCGAGCCGCTGTGGCTCAGACAGGTACACGGCGTTCACGTGTCCGACGCGGCGCAATACGACCCCGACGAAGAGGCCGACGCAATCGTCTCCGCCGACGGCAGCGACGTGCTCGGGATCATGACGGCGGACTGCCTCGGTATCCTGCTCTGCGCCGACGATGCGAGCGAAACGGCGGCGCTGCACTGCGGCTGGCGAAGCCTGTCCGGCGGGCTGGTCGCTCGCACCGTCGAGCGCATGCGTACCCCGCCGGAACGCCTGCTTGCCTGGCTCGGCCCGGCAATCGCGCAGCCCGCCTTCGAAGTCGGAAGCGAGGTTCGGGAAGTATTCATGGCCGGTATCGACGATGCGGCCGACTGCTTCGTCCAAAATGAACGCGGCCGCTGGCAGGCGGACCTGTACGGCCTTGCCAGGCGGTACCTCGACGCGGTGGGAATCGTCTCGGTGCACGGTGGCGGGCTTTGCACCTTCGCCGACCGTGAGCGGTTCTTCTCGTATCGGCGGGACGGCCAGACAGGCCGCCTCTGCACCTTCATTTACCTTGAAAATGAGGGCGATACCTCTATCTCCGGGTAAGTTTTCAAGTATTTCACGGGGAGTGTCATGCGACTCGACAAACTGACCAGCAAATTCCAGATGGCGCTGGCCGAGGCCCAGTCACTGGCGGTCGGACAGGACCACCAGTTCATCGAGCCCGCTCACCTGATGGTTGCGCTGCTCGACCAGCAGGGCGGCACGGTCCGCGGCCTGCTCACCAAGGCCGGTGCGAACGTCAACCTGTTGCGTTCCCAGCTTGGCGATGCGATCGACCGGCTGCCCAAGGTCGAGGGCAGCGCCGGCGAAGTGCACGTTTCGAACGACCTCACAAAGCTCTTCAACCTGACCGACAAGCTCGCCCAGGATCGCCAGGACCAGTACATCTCGAGCGAGCTGTTCGTCCTTGCCGCGCTGGACGACAAGTCGCCGCTCAAGGCGATCTTCGAACAGGCCGGCGCCGTCCGTGGCGCCGTCGAGAAGGCGATCGATGATCTTCGCGGCGGCCAGCAGGTCAACGACCCGAACGCCGAGGACACGCGCCAGGCGCTCGAGAAGTTCACCATCGACCTGACCGAGCGCGCCGAGCAGGGCAAGCTCGACCCGATCATCGGTCGTGACGAGGAGATCCGCCGCACTATCCAGATCCTGCAGCGTCGCACCAAGAACAATCCCGTGCTGATCGGTGAGCCGGGCGTCGGCAAGACCGCCATCGTCGAAGGGCTCGCCCAGCGCATCGTCAACAACGAGGTTCCGGAAGGCCTGCGCGACAAGCGCATCCTGTCGCTCGACATGGGCGCACTGATCGCGGGTGCCAAGTACCGCGGTGAGTTCGAGGAGCGCCTGAAGGGCGTACTCAACGATCTCGCCAAGCAGGAAGGGCAGGTCATCCTGTTCATCGACGAGCTGCACACGATGGTCGGCGCCGGCAAGGCCGAAGGTTCGATGGACGCCGGCAACATGCTCAAGCCCGCGCTGGCCCGCGGCGAACTGCACTGCGTCGGCGCGACCACGCTCGATGAGTATCGCCAGTACGTCGAGAAGGACGCGGCGCTCGAGCGGCGCTTCCAGAAGGTGCTAGTCAACGAGCCGACGGTCGAGGACACGATCGCAATCCTGCGCGGCCTGAAGGAACGCTACGAAGTTCACCACGGCGTCGAGATCACGGACCCGGCCATCGTCGGTGCCGCGACGCTGTCGCATCGCTACATCTCGGACCGGCAGCTGCCCGACAAGGCAATCGACCTGATTGACGAAGCCGCGTCGCGGATCCGCATCGAGATCGACTCGAAGCCCGAGGCCATGGACCGTCTCGAGCGGCGCATCATCCAGCTCAAGATCGAGCGCGAGGCGCTCAACAAGGAGTCGGACGAGGCGTCGCGCAAGCGGCTCGACGATCTCGAGGCGCAGCTTGCCGAGCTCGAAAAGGAGTTCGCGGACCTCGACGAGGTCTGGAAGTCCGAGAAAGCGGCGATGCAGGGTACGACGCACATCAAGGAGGAGCTCGAGCGCGCTCGCCTCGAACTCGAAACCGCACACCGTGCCAATGACCTCGCACGCATGTCCGAACTGCAGTACGGCCGCATCCCGGAGCTCGAGAAACAGCTCGAGGACGCGCTCGCCAACGAGGGCAGGGAGACGACGCTCTTGCGCAACAACGTGACCGAGGAAGAGGTTGCCGAGATCGTCTCGAAGTGGACCGGTATCCCGGTTGCCAAAATGCTCGAGGGCGAGAAGGAAAAGCTGCTCGCGATGGAAGAGGTCGTGCAGGAGCGCGTCGTCGGCCAGGGCGAGGCCGTGACGGCCGTGGCCAACGCCATCCGCCGCTCGCGCGCCGGCCTGTCGGATCCGAAGCGGCCAATCGGGTCGTTCCTGTTCCTGGGCCCCACGGGCGTCGGCAAGACCGAGCTGACCAAGGCACTGGCGAATTTCCTGTTCGATACCGACGATGCGATGGTGCGACTCGACATGTCCGAGTTCATGGAGAAGCACTCGGTGGCACGACTGATCGGCGCACCGCCGGGCTACGTCGGCTACGAGGAGGGCGGCTACCTGACGGAAGCCGTTCGCCGCCGACCGTACTCGGTCATCCTGCTCGACGAGGTCGAGAAAGCACATCCCGACGTGTTCAACGTGCTCCTGCAGGTGCTCGACGACGGCCGCCTGACCGACGGCCAGGGCCGCACGGTCGACTTCCGCAACACGGTCATCGTCATGACCTCGAACCTCGGCTCGAACCTGATCCAGGAGATGGCGGGCGAGGAGCGCTACGAGGAGATGAAGAGCGCGGTCATGAACGTCGTCGGCACGCACTTCCGGCCGGAGTTCATCAACCGCGTCGACGATGTGGTCGTGTTCCATCCGCTGGGTCGCGAGCACATTCGCAAGATCGTCGACATCCAGCTCGGCTACCTCCACGATCGACTCGCGGAGCGCGATATGCGCATCGTCCTGTCAGACGAGGCACGCGACAAGCTGGCCGACGCGGGCTTCGACCCCGTCTATGGCGCGCGGCCGCTCAAGCGGGCGATTCAGCAGCAGGTCGAGAACCCGCTGGCGCAGGAGATCCTGAGCGGCAAGTTCAAGCCGGGCGACACCATCGAGGTGGCCGTCGCCGAGGATCACCTCGACTTCCAGAACGCGGCATGATGTGACCGGGGCGGTCCCGCGACCGCCCCGACAGCCGCTATAATCGCCCGCCAGACAGTCCCGGCCGCCGCCCCCGGTCGAGCAAGGAGAACCACGAACATGCCCATCTACGGATACGCCTGCAAAGCCTGCGGCCATACGCTCGATGCGCTGCAGAAGATGGCTGACGATCCGCTCGTGGACTGCCCTGCGTGCGGCCAGCCTGAACTCAAGCGGCAGCTGTCGGCGCCGCGGTTCAGGCTGAAGGGGCAGGGCTGGTACGAGACTGACTTCAAGAAGGACAACCAGCGAAATCTCGCGGGCGACGAGTCCTCGGGCGACAAGAAATCCGCGGGGGAGTCCTCGACCGACAAGAAGTCCGACAAGAAATCAGATAAGAAATCCGACAAGTCGGAGACCAAGGCGTCGTCGAAAGATTCCGGCAGCGCATCCAAGGCCAGCGCGGGCTGATCAGTGCGCCTGCGCCGCTACATCGTTGCCGGCCTGCTCGTCTGGATCCCGCTCGGGATCACGATCCTGCTGATCCGCTTCGCGGTCGACCTGATGGATCGCACGCTGGGCGTGATACCGGCCAAGTACCGTCCCGACATCCTGCTGCAGCAGATCTTCGGCACCGAGCATCCGATCGAGATTCCGGGGCTCGGCGTCATCCTGGTCTTCCTGATCCTGTTGCTGACCGGCGTCCTCGCGGCGAACTTTGTCGGCCGCGCGTTCGTGGGCGGCTGGGAATCGCTGATGGACCGCATTCCCGTCGTGCGTTCGATCTACTCGGCCGCGAAGAACTTCGCGGAGATCGTGTTTTCCGACTCGAGCAACGCGTTCAAGCGCGTGCTGCTCGTCGAGTATCCCCGCAAGGGTATCTACAGCCTCGCGTTCCAGACCTCGAGCGAGCTTGGCGAGGTGCAGGGCAGAACCGGTGAGGAGGTCGTCGGTTGCTTCGTGCCGACGACGCCGAACCCGACCTCGGGCTTCATCATCATCGTGCCGCGGAAGGACGCCATTGTGCTGGACATGGACGTCGACGAAGCGCTGAAGATGATCATCTCCCTGGGCGTGGTCGTGCCGACCTGGCGCAAGGACCCGAACGGCGACCTGCCGTTCGAGCCGGCGCCAGACTAGCGGCCTCCGGCGGTTCGGGCATGCCTTGCCCTCCGTAGCCGTACCACTTACCATTCCGCGTCTTTTTTCCCGCTTTTACCCGGATTTCGAGCATGCGTAGCCACTATTGCGGACACGTCGACCAGTCCCTGATCGGCCAGGAAATCTCAGTCTGCGGCTGGGTCCACCGGCGCCGCGACCACGGCGGCGTGATCTTCATCGACCTTCGCGACCGCGAGGGCCTGCTGCAGATCGTCTTCGACCCCGACCGCGCCGAGATATTTGCCGAGGCCGAGCGCATTCGGTCCGAGTTTGTACTGCATGTCAAAGGCCTCGTGCGCGAGCGTCCGGCCGGCACGATCAACGAGAACATGCCGACGGGTCACGTCGAAGTGCTGGCCCACGAGCTCGAGGTGCTCAACCGTTCCGAGACGCCGCCGTTCCATCACGACGAGCACGCCAACGAAGAGCTGCGCCTCAAGTATCGTTATCTCGACCTGCGCCGCGAGCAGATGCTCGGCAACCTGCGTCTGCGCCACCAGGTGACGATGGCGATGCGTAACTTCCTGGACGCCGACGGCTTCCTCGACATCGAGACGCCGATGCTCACGCGCGCGACGCCGGAGGGCGCGCGGGACTACATCGTCCCCAGCCGCACTCACCCGGGCAAGTTCTTCGCGCTGCCGCAGTCGCCGCAGATCTTCAAGCAGCTGCTGATGATGTCCGGGCTCGACCGCTACTACCAGATCGTGCGCTGCTTCCGCGACGAGGACCTTCGTGCGGATCGACAGCCCGAGTTCACTCAGCTCGACGTCGAGATGAGCTTCGTCGATGAGTCCGACGTGACGGGCATGATGGAGGCCCTGATCCGGCACATCTTCAAGGATGTGCTCGACGCGGACCTGCCCGATCCGTTCCCGCGCATGAGCTACGCCGAAGCATTGCTGCGTTTCGGTTCCGACAAGCCTGACCTGCGCATCAAGCTCGAACTGGTCGAAGTGGGTGATCT
>JASJBG010000205.1 GCA_030066625.1 Woeseiaceae bacterium | reverse complement strand
GTTAGCCTGCGTTGGCGCGGCGGGTTTGCAGCAGGGTCGCCAGGCAGATCGCACCGACAAGCAGTTCGATACCGGCGGCGCTGATCATGCCGCTGTGCGGGACACCGTCCAGGACGATGCTGATGACTCGTGACAGCCCGTAGGACAGGTATACGACCGTCGCGGTTGCCAGCGAGAAGACGGCGAGATCCCGGCGGAAGACGCCGGCGAACATCAGCAGGCCCGCGATGAGCAAGGTGCCGGCCGGCGCCTTGAGCTCGTTGGCAAGCGTTGCGTTGCCGACAACCTCGATGCCGTAGCCGGAATAGAAGACGTCCGGTGCGAACAGAATCGTCAGCGCAATCGCGATGGCGATGAGCGCGCTGGGAACCAGGACCAGGCCGGTGGTCAGTGATCCACCGTAGATAGGCAGTACTTGTGACTTCATGATGCGTTCTCCTGTTATCACTTGACACTGTGTCAATTGACACGCTGTCAAGAGTAGGAGAGACTTGACAGCATGTCAAGTGAGAACATCGATACGCGCACAAAGATCCTGCAGGCCACGGTTCGATCGCTGGAGCAATCGGGCGGACGCGGCGCCCGGATGGGCGATATCGCGAAGGAATCGGGCATCTCCCGGCAGGCCGTCTACCTGCATTTCGAGTCGCGCGCGGACCTCTTGACCCAGGCCTTTCTCTACCTGGGCGACCAGCTCGACGTCGACGGCCGTCTCGCCCCCTCCCGGGCCGCGGCGACGGGCCAGGAGAGGCTCGAGCGCTACATCGAGTTCTGGGGCAACTTCCTGCCAGAGATCTACGGCGTCGCGAAGGCGCTGATGATGGCCCGGGACACCGACGAGGCGGCGGCAGCGGCGTGGAAGGACCGCATGGAGGCCATGCGCCATGGCTGCCGTGCGGCGATCGGCGCACTACACGCGGACGGCGCGCTCGCGGAGGAATGGACGAGATCGAAGGCAACCGATGCCTTCTTTGCCATGCTGCAGGTGCCCAACTGGGAGTACCTGACGCAGGAATGCGGCTGGTCGAAGAAGGAGTACATCCGCCGCATGAGCGTCCTGGCGAAGCGCAGCTTCGTCGCCGGCTAGCGGCTCGCTATACTGCCGCGGTGCAGATCCGCGATCACCACCAGCGAGCTATCGATCGACTGGCCGATGCCTACCGGGACGACCCGCGCTTCCGCGGCCTGATCATCGGCGGCTCCGTCGCCAAGGGCTTCGCCCGCGACGACTCGGACGTGGACTTCATGATCATTGCGAGCGATGAGGAATACGAGCGTCGGCTCGGCGAGCGCGACCTGTTCATCAACCGCACCGATCTCAGCGACTACGAAGGCGGCTTCGTCGACGGCAAGATCATCGACCTTGCCCATCTCGAGGGCGTTGCGGAAAAAGGCAACGAACCCTCGCGCGCCGCGTTCACGGGCGCCTTCGTCGCGTACTCGCACATCGCGGGCCTCGAGGACCTGCTGCAACGCATTCCCGTGTATCCCGAGGCCGGTCATGATGAACGTATCCGGGCGTTTTACAGCATGGCGTTCATCCAGCACTGGCTGATCCACGAAGCCGAACGGCACGGCAACCGCTACACGACGCTGCGCGCCGCCAGCCAGCTCGCCCTGTTTGCCGGCCGGCTGATCCTCGCTCACAACCGCCGGCTGTTTCCGTATCACAAGTGGTTGCCCAGGACCCTCGAAGCGGTGCCCGAGAAGCCCGACGAATTTATGTCACGCTTCAACGAGCTGCTCGATGAGCCCGGCGGCGAACGCGCCACGGCACTGTTCGAGTGCATTCGTGACTTCCGGGACTGGGGCGTCAGCGACCTCGACGCCTACACGTGGTTCATGACCGACGTGGAGTGGAGCTGGATGACGGACACAACGCCGATCGAAGACTGGTAGTCCTTACATAAGGCCTGACGCAGTTCACATTTTTTTCGTGATCGGTTCGGACGACGCTCGCCGCAAGTCCTGTCAAAGTAGGTCTTGAGGAACTGCGGATCGCCCGCACGGGTGCACCTCTCAAAAATGAATAAGAAACAACAAGGCTTTACGCTGATCGAGCTGATGATCGTCATTGCGATCGTCGGCATTCTGGCCGCGGTCGCCGCGCCAGCGTACAGAGACTACTCCATCCGCGGCCAGGTCTCCGAAGGCTTGAGCCTCGCGAGCGCCGCAAAGGCTGCGTCGACGGAGTACTTCCAGGATCAGGGTGCGTTTCCGATCGACAACAACCAGGCCGGGCTCGAAGTCGCTGCGAGCATAACGGGAAGCTACGTGACGTCGGTGACCGTGACCAACGACGTGATTACCGTTCTGTACGGCAACAGGGCACATCCCCTGATTGCCGGTGAGACGGTGACGCTCACCGCCGACATTACCTCGGCCGGCAGCGTTCAGTGGGTTTGTGCGAGCGGCGGTGTAATCCGCAGCAATCACCTGCCAAGGATCTGCCGATAGGCTACCGGGCCGTCCCCTGGGCCAAAGCCGGGTTCCTGTTGGTGCGCCACTCCAGCACCGCGATCGTCAGCGCCGGTAGCATCGTCACGGAGACGATGGCCGCGCCCAGGATCCCGAACAGAACGATCGCGCCGACGCCGCGGTAGAGCTCCGTGCCGGCGCCCGGGATGAACACCAGCGGGGACAAACCGCAGATCGTCGTCAGCGTCGACATCGCGATGGGTCGAATGCGCGCCGAAACGGCCTCTCTGACCGCCTCGAGTGCAGATGACTGGCCGGACTGCATCTGCTTCATGGCGCGGTCGACGATCAGGATCGGGTTGTTCACGACCGTGCCGATCAGGATCAGGAAACCGAGCATCGTGATCATGTCGAAGGCCTGGTGGAAGCCGCCGAACCCTATCCAGGTCAACGCTGCACCGACGCCGTTGAACAAAGCCAGCCCAACGATACCGCCGGCGATACCCAGCGGAATCGTCGTCATGATCAATAGCGGATAGCCCCAGTGGCGGAAGATCGCGACGAGCAGCAGGAAAATAATGACCAGAGCCACCGGGTAGTTGGTCGCGAGCGTTGCCTTGGTCGCATCGAGCTGATCGCTCGCGCCGGAGATATCGATATTGACCGACGCGGGTAACGCGCCCGAGTCGCGCAGATAGTCCACCACGTCCCTGCGCACGATCTCGACGCCCGTCTGCAGCGCCACGGTTTTCGGCGGGATGATGTTGAGCGTCACGGTACGCTGACCGTTGATCCGGCGAATCGAATTCGTGTCGACCGTTTCGCTGATCGTCGCTATCGCATCCAGCGGCAGTATGCTGCCCTGCGGCGTGTAAATCGGCAGGCCGCTCAGGCTGTCGAGATCCGTGCGCCCCGCCGTCGTGCTGAAGAGATACATGTCGATCTTGTCGTCGGCGTCGAAGAACTCGTCGACGAAAGCGCCGTCCGTCAGCGCCGCGACCGTATAGCCGACCTCGCCGGCTGCCATGCCGAGCTCGGCAGCCCGTGCCCAGTCCGGGCGTACTTCCACGAGCGGCTGCGACAGCGCCAGCGAGGACGGGCTCGATTGAATGCGCGGGTTGTCGAACACTTCCTCCGCGCGCCGATAGGCGGCAAGCGCCGCTTCGTAAACCACGCCGAGGGATGGCCCGGAGACGTCGAGGTTGATGCTGCGCGTGCCGCCGTCATTCGACGAGATGATCGATCCGCGTGCCGCGAACGCCCGCATCCCCGGATACTGCCGATAGTGCTCGGTAAAGGCATCCATGAGCTCGTCGATTTCACTGCGGCGAACCGGCGCCGAGATGATGCGCATGCCGTCGGCAGAGATGCTGGTCGTCAGGTATGCGATCGGAGGCACGGTGATTTCACCGCGCTCATAGCGTCCGGACTCGTCGCCCACGAACTGCAGGAAATGATCGCGGACGTCGATGCCGATTTCGGTCATTGTCTCGAGGTTGTAGCCGGGCGGCGCGCTCATGGATGCAAACGTCTTCGGCTCTTCGCCTTCCGGCAGATACTCCGCCGGAGGCGTCAGCACGAGAATCACGGCCGCGCTTGCCACAAGCGTGGCGGCGATTGTCGTCCGACGTCGAGTGGGCGTCGTGATCAGCGAATCGATCCAGGCAAGCAACCGAGCCCGCATGGCACCTTCGGCATGCGAGCGATGCTCCGTGCCGAACGACAGGCGCGCGCTCGCGGTCGGGATCAGCGTGATCGCGACCAGCATGGACGCCAGGATAGATGCCGAGATGGCGATGGCGACGTCGGAATAAAGCTGCCCCGCCTCCTGCTCGATGAACAGCACCGGCAGGAAGACCATGATTGTCGTCAGCGTCGACGCGAACACCGCCGTCCAGACGCTGCTGACGCCCTCCACGGCCGCCCGGAAACGGTCGAGCCCCTGACGCCGTTTGAGCTCGATACTCTCGATGACGACGATACTGTTGTCGAGCGTCATGCCGATCGCAAACGCGATCCCCGCCAGCGAGATGACGTTGATGGTGCGGCCGAAGGCCAGCAGCCCGATGAACGCCGCGATCGTGCAGATCGGTATGCCGATGACGCCCACCGCCGTCGCGCGAGCCGAGCGCAGGAACAGGAACATCACGGCGGTCGCGAATATCGCGCCGAGCGTCAGGTTGACCCAGACGTTTCTGACGGACGCCTCGACGTAGCCTGCGTCCTCGGACGTCAGGTACATCGTCATGCCGGCCGGTTCGAGAACGTCTCGCTTGACCTGCTCGACCGCCTCGAGCATCGCGTACTTGATGTCGATTACGTTGGAGCCCGCCTCCCGACTCACGGTCAGGGAAATCACCGGGTTGTCATTGAAGAACGACAGGCGCCGTACTTCGAAGTGATCCAGCTCGATCTCGGCCACGTCCGCCAGCCGGATCAACGCATCGCCGCGCCGGTCGATGATCAGGTTGTTCAGGTCGTCGATGGAGTCGAATCGACCCACGGTGCGCAGCAGGTAGCGCCGTTTGCCGCTGTCGATCTCGCCGCCCGACACATCGCGATTGCGGGCGCGAATCGCGTTGCGCACGTCGAGAATCGTGAGCTGTCGGTCCGCAAGTCGCGCGGGGTCCAGCAGGATCTTCACCTGGCGTCTCGCGCCGCCGCGGATCGAGACCTGCGAAACTCCGGGCACCCCCGAAAGCCGGGTGCGAACGTTGTCCTCGATGAAGTCCCGCATCATGTCCATGTCGAGCGACCGCGGGTTGCCGGGCAAGGGCGAGATCGCGAAGTACATGAACGCGTTGGCCGAGAACGAACT
>JASJBG010000204.1 GCA_030066625.1 Woeseiaceae bacterium | reverse complement strand
TCGAAAGTTCGCGCAGTTCGGCACGTGGTCGGCGTTGATGAATGCGCTGTCGTGGCAGCTTCCGGCCATCATGCTCGGCGCTTTCTTTTCCTCTGCCGTGGTCGGTTTCTATGCACTCGGCTTTCGCATCCTGCAGATGCCGATGAACCTCGTCGGCAGCGCAATCAGCCAGGTGTTCGTGCAGCGTGCCGCGGAATCGAGGAAAGACGGGTCGTTGCCCGAGCTTGTCGAGGAACTGTTCCACCGGCTCGTGGCTGTGAGCCTGTTCCCGCTGCTCATTCTGACGGTGGTCGGCCGCGACCTGTACATCGTGATCTTCGGGGATCGGTGGGCAGAGGCGGGCATCTATGCGCAGATACTGAGCGTCTGGGCGTTCTTCTGGTTTGTCGCGTCGCCGCTGAGCCAGTTGTTCACTGTCCTCGAAGAGCAGGAACTTTCATTGAAGATCAATGCCGTCCTGCTGGCTACCCGGGTCCTGTCGCTCGCGATCGGCGGCTACATGCAGAACGTGTATCTCGCGCTGCTGCTCTATGCCGTGACGGGGATTCTTGTGTACGGTTTCATGAACGTGAGGGTTCTGCAGCTATCCGGGGTCGGTGCCGGTCGATACGCCGCAATCGTGTGGCGCGCACTGCTCAAGTTCGTACCGTTCGGAATCGTCCTGCTGGCACTCGTTCTCGCCGGGCTCTCGAGCGTCGTCGTGCTGCTGGCAGCCGTCACGGCATTCATCGCGCACTGCTGGCTCGTTTACAGGCAATTCTCATGACTGAGTCGCATACATCGAAGCCGTTGGTGAGCGTCATTATCTGCACCAGGAATCGTCGCGACCTGGTGACGCGTGCGATCGACAGCGTGCTGGCGCAGGAAGACGTGGCGACGGAGATCATCGTCGTTGACGACTGTTCCGACGATGATACGGCGACGCTGCTCGCGGATCGCTACGGCGAACGCGTCAAGCTTGTTTGCCTCGACGAGAACCGGCGGGTCGCTTTTGCCACGAACCGGGGCTTCGCTGCATCCAGCGGCGACTACATCGCGATGCTCGGTGACGACGACTACTGGAGCGACCCGAAAAAGCTCCGCAAGCAGCTCGACGTGTTCGCAAACTCGGATACCGGGCTCGGCGTCGTCGGCACGTGGTGGTCCGAGCAGCATGCGTCCGGCGAGCGCCGATCGAGGCAGCCGGAGGAACCTGAGAACTGGGCGAACCAGCTCCTGCAGGGAGGTGGCGTCATATGCGGCTCCACGCCGCTGATCAGCCGCGAAGCATGGACGGCTGCCGGCGGACTTGACGAACGAATGCCGCGGGGGACCGATTCCGATCTGTTCCGGCGTATAGTCCTGCGCGGCTACGAGGGCAGCATCGTCCGTGAAGATACGACTGTCGTCGACGTCGGACACGGGCTCGCGCGCATGACCACGGCCGGCGGCTTCCGTGAGGCGAGGCGCACGGCGTATGCTCACTCTTATTTACTGTGGAAATACCGGCGCGACTACCTGCGTCATCCGCGTGCCATGCTGGTGAGATTGCGCAGTCTCCTGCTGACGCCGCTACTGGCGATCCTGCGCTGAGTCATTATTGAGGAACGACGTCTCCAATGAAGGAACAACAGATCCAGGAAGCGCAGTACCGCGTCCCTTACCACTACCTGCCGAAGCGCGGCGTGGGCGGCTTCCGCCAGCACGACTACTGGTCCTGGGGTTTCCGGTACCTCGGCGGTATGCACGTCGTTCAGAGCCTTTGCGATGAAGATGAATGGACGAGTCTTCTCGATCTCGGCTGCGGCGACGGTCGATTCCTGAGCGACCTGGGTGGCCGCTATCCCGACCGCCGCCTCGTCGGCATAGACTACTCCGAGCGGGCGATCGCGCTTGCCAATGCACTGAACGAAGGTGTCGAGTATCGTGCGGCGGACATCATTCGTGACGATACCGGCTCGGAGCGCTTCGATGTTGTCACGCTTGTCGAGGTTCTGGAACACATTCCGCTGGATGACGTGCCCGCCTTCGTCGCGAGTGCTGTCGATTTCGTCAAGCCCGGCGGGCGCCTGGTGCTGACCGTGCCGCACAATAACAACCCTGTTTCGGACAAGCACTTCCAGCATTTCGATTCCGGCATGCTGCGCGTGTTGTTCGAGCAGGAACTCGAAGACCTGCGCCTCATTCCGTTTGATTTCTTTTCGCGGAAGACTGACATCTGGTTCCGGCTTCTCGGACGGACCGGGAAGTACTTCCTCGTAACCTGGCCGCCGGTCCTCGATGCGTTCTATCGCCACTATATCGAGAACGACTTGTTCGGCGGCGACGAGTCAGAATGCTCCCGTATCGCGATGGTTGGGCGCCGACCGCAATGAACACCCCGAGCGTTACCGTCATCGTAACGACTTACAAGCGAGCGACGCTCGCCGAGCGAGCAGTGCGCAGCGTGCTGAAGCAGACAGTGCCTGCCGATGAGATCATCGTCGTCGAAGATGGCAGTGATACGGACCTGCAAGAGCGACTGCAGTCCCTGGACAGCGAGCAAGTGACCTACCTGCGCCACGAGTCCAACCAGGGACTCGCGGCAGCGCGCAATACCGGCCTGCAAGCGGCGAAGTGCGAGCTGGTTGCGTACCTCGACGATGACGATGTCTGGCTCGAGACGCGTCTTGCGGCGCAGCTTGACCGCTACCGCGAGATTCCCGAGGCCGAGCGGCCAAAGCTCGCAGCCATCCAGGTCGGCTGCCGAATCGTCAACCCGGACGGCGAGCAGACAGGTTTGAGTATGCCGATTAACGAGGGGCCGCTCGCCGATAGCATCCGGAAGCACGGTGCGGCGACGCCGTCGTCGAGCTTTCTGTTTCGCCGCGAGGTGCTGGCGGACGTCGGCGGGTTCGACACGGACCTTATCAGCGGCATAGATCACGACGTCTGGATGAAGCTGGCCGTCGCGGGCTATTCGAGCGCGCGCGTACCCGAAGTGCACGTCGTGGTCACGTCGGACGAGCGCCATACAATGATGAGCGACACGCATCGACGCGTCGCCGGCATTGCGCAGTACGTCGACAAATGGGCGCCGACCTACAGGGAATGGTTCGGTGCGAAGGCGGGCGAAGTTTACGCGCGCCGTTACTTCATCAAGGTTATAGGCGGCCTTGCCGGCCTGAAGCTTGCCCGCGGCCGCTACCGGGACGGCTTCTACGCGATGT
Source organism: Woeseiaceae bacterium (assembly GCA_030066625.1). GTDB lineage: Bacteria > Pseudomonadota > Gammaproteobacteria > Steroidobacterales > Woeseiaceae > UBA1847. Next base: position 1,947 of record JASJBG010000204.1, on the reverse strand, counting down.
CGCAGGCATTTCGGCGTGGTGGATGGTATCCGAACCTCATCGCCTACACGATCTGGCGGACGTTTCGCACCTTTGTTTCCTATCGATTCCCCGGTGCCCGGACCATGAAGCACGCCCTGTCACGGAATACGGCACAGAATCATGGCGGCTGATGAGCGGACTCAAATGGCAGCGAAGGCCATTCGGATCGTCGCCATCCTTACCTGCCACAACCGTCGTGCGAAGACGCTTGGTTGTCTCGAGAATCTCTATTCGCAGGACGCCGCCTCGGTAACGTTCGACGTCATCCTCGTGGACGATGGCAGCAGCGACGGCACTACCGAGGCTGTCCGCAATCAGTTTCCCGCCGTACGCATCATCCCGGGGGACGGCAGCCTGTTCTGGACGGGCGGCATGCGCGTCGCGACGAAGGCGGCGCTCGAAACGGAGTTCGATTTCCTGCTCTGGCTCAATGACGATACCGTGCTCTATCCGGACGCGATCAGCAGGCTGCTCGTTACGCACGATGAGCTTGCGACGTCGACCGAGAAACCGCTGATCATCGTCGGCAGCGTCTGCGACCCCGATACAAAGGCGTTCACGTATGGCGGGTCGGTCAGTGCCAGTCGATGGATGCCGTTGCGGTTTTCGCACGTGCTCCCGGGGGGCGTCCCCGCACATTGCGATACCTTCAACGGCAACTGCGTGCTGTTCTCGGCGGCGGCAGTACGGCGGCTCGGCAACCTGCATCCGAAGCTCGTGCATGCAGCCGGCGACTACGAGTACGGGCTGCGCGCGGGGCGGCTCGATATCGAAAACTGGATTGCACCGGGCCTGCTCGGCGAGTGTGGACGTAACCCGACCGAGGGAACGTGGTTGGACATGTCCCTGCCGCTGATTGCTCGCTACAAGCTCCTGTTCAGCAGGAAAGGTCAGCCGCCGAGGGAGCGACTGGCGTATTATGCGGCGCATGGCGGGCCGCTATGGCCTCTAGTGTATCCGCTGGTGTACCTGAGGCCGCTCGGGATGTCCCTCGCCAGAGTGTTTGGCCAATCGCCCGGTGTGAGTTCGAATATTGAGTGAACCAGTGAGCAAGGGGAATTCAGCATTGGCCGTACCGGCCGGCGCCCCCCGGCTCGGGAGACTCGAGTTCACGGCCGCGCGCGAATGGCTGGTCGTGGCTCTGCTCATACCGCTGTTCCTGCTGTCACCGCCGCTTTTTATCCTGGAGCGCTACTCGCTGACGGCGATCAACAAGCCGATGATTCTCGGGCTGACGGTCGGTCTGGCGGTCATCCTGGTCAGTCGTTTCGCGATTTCGCGACTGGCGGCACAGCTCTCGTTCGTCAGCATTTTGCAGGCGACCGCCTTGCTGACGTTCCCGTTCCTTCACCAGGCTTTCGGCTATGGGTTTGACGGCGGCTACTTCAGTGTCGCCTTCCAGATACTCGCGTGTTGTGCACTGTTCCTCGTGTTCGCCACGGCCGGTCGCGTCTCGTTCCTGGCTACCGTGTGGGTCAATCTGCATCTCGTCATCGGCGCACTGTCGCTGGTGGTCTTTGTCGGCGGTATTGTCGTCAACCTCGAGCCTCTCGACACGTTTCTCGATCGCCCGTACTACGACTTCGGGCTGGCCTATACCAACATCTTTTACCAGGTCGGCGGTATCAAGCTCATCCGGGCGGCGGGCTTTTACGATGAGCCCGGCACGTTCGCCTTCTACATGACGCTCTCGCTGTTGCTCGCTCGTGCATTTCGTATGCCGCGATGGAAGGAGGGACTGATCATATTGTTCGGTATCACTTCCATATCGATGGCGTTCTTCGTTGTCGTCGCACTTTGGGTGCTGCTTTCGATCAACCGGTCCGCGTTGAAATACATCGTCATCGCGATGATTGCACTGCCGGTTGCATTGCAGCAGGTCGACGAGGACGTGCGGGAGTTTGCCTACAGCGTGACAATCGATCG
>JASJBG010000037.1 GCA_030066625.1 Woeseiaceae bacterium | reverse complement strand
CGGCGGGCATGTTCAGCTACAGCAATACGATCTATGTAGCCGAAGTCGTCATAGTTTTCGACGAACCAGCGATAGTTGGGGCTGGCGTAGTCGGTACCGGGCCGCATCCCGATGAGGAAGGACGCGAAGCGGTCGCCGGCGTGTGCGATACGAAAATAGTGCGCGCTGTCGGCGAACCATTGAAGGTCTGCGATGCTCAGGCTGTTGACGTCCGGCACGACCGCCTCGTTGAGTTCGAGAACTGCATCAAGATCGCTCGCGCGGACATCGCGTATCGTTACGTCCATTGGCGAAGTCTAGGTTCTGGCGTATACTGCGCGCAAACGGCATCCGGCCAAGGCCGGCCCACCAGACCGTTCGTTCACTATCGCTTTTCTCGCCTTTGTAACGCGCATGCCCGATGCGTGCGTTCTCGTAATGGTTATTCGCGGGCCGTGCCCGTAAGGAAGCGAAACACATGTCTGAATCAAGACTCATGCGCAGCGCGCTCGTTGCGGCCGTCGCGATCTTCGCCATCATGGCCGTCGACAGCGACGCTTACGCCCGCAAGGAGCTGAGTTCCGACAAAGGGGTTCTGAAACACGTTCCGGCCAGTTCACCCTACGTCTACGCCAGCGTTACGCCACTGCCGAGGAAGGTGGCCGACAAGCTGGAGCCGCAGACCGACCAGATGCTTCGTGCTTACGGGGCAGCCGTTCGCGATGTGGCGCGTGCGGAGGTCGCCAAGGGCGCGGCAGATGCCAATGCGGAAGATCTGGCCCAGGCATCGGCGATGATCGACGAACTCGTTGGCTTGCTGTCGATCGAGGGCTTGCGCAATGCCGGCGTCGCACGCGACTCGGCCGTCGTCATCTACGGCAACGGCCTGCTGCCCGTTGCGCGAATCGAGCTGTCCGACCCGAAGCTCTTCGACGCGGCCATCGTGCGCATGGAGAAGGCCGCAGGTAACGAAATGGACACCGCCAAACTCGGCCGTGACAGCTATCGCTACGTCGACGGCGACGACCTGCGGATCATCATCGGAATCTTCGACGACGACGCCGTGTTCGCATTCGCACCGTCAACGTTTGATGACGATGATCTCAAGGCGCTCGTCGGTATGGATCTGCCGAAGAAGAACATCGCCGACAGCGGCCGCCTCGCCGACATCGCGAAGGGCTACGACATGAGCGGCCACGCGGTCGGTTTCATCGATACGGTGCAGATTGCGTCGCTCGTGATCGATAAGCCCCAGGATGACCTGCACGAGAAATACCTCGAGTGGGCGGAATTCGACAACACGGGACTCACCGATGTTTGCCGGGAAGAGTTGCACGAGACCGCCAGCGTGGTTCCAAAGGTCGTTTTCGGGTATCGGAACGTATCCACCGACGGCGTCAACGGCGCGCTGATCGTCGACGTACGCAATGACATTGCATCCGGACTCGCCAGCCTCACGTCCGTTGTTCCCGGGCTCGGACTGGATCCCGGCGGCCTGGTCTCCTTTGGCATGGCCGTCAACCTGACCTCGTTCCGCAGCTTCTTCGAGTCGCGACTCACGGCGCTCGAGGACGATCCCTACGAGTGCGACCTGTTCGCCGAGTTCCAGGCAGGGCTCGCAGGCGGTCGCGCGATGCTCGAACAACCGATACCGCCGTTCCTGTACGGCCTGCGCGGCCTCAACATGGTCATCGACGACATGGATCCCGAGAGCATCGGCGCCGATGGCCGGCCTCAGGACATGGACGTCGCTCTGCTTGTAGCAATGGACGACGCGGAGGCGATGTATGCCATGGGTTCGATGATGAGCCCCGAGCTCGCGGCGCTGAATCTCCGTACCGACGGTGAGCCGGTTGCCATCGATCTCCCACAGGCCGAGGGCAATCCCATGTACGAGGAGGGCGCTTATGCGGCCATGGTTGAAAACGCGATTGCCGTCTCCGTCGGCAACGATGCGGAGGCCCGACTCGGGCGGGTACTCGAACTCGATTCCGTCGACCCGTCGCCGGTCATGAGCATTACGTTCGACGCGGGGACGTACTACGACCTCATGGGCGAGAGCATGGGCAAAGGCGACGGCGATCCGGAGGAACAGATTACCGAGCAGTCTCGGAAAGCGCTTGCGGAAGCCTTCCAGTCCGTCGGCAAATTGTACGACCGGATGATGTTCGACCTGAGATTCACTCAGCGCGGCGTCGAAGTCGAGTCGCGCATGACCTTTAAAGACTAGGCGAGGAGCGACGTTCGAAATGTACCGATTAATACTCTCATTGCTGGCAGCAGCTGCGCTTCTGCCGCCGGCCGTAGCCGGCGAACTTCCGCCGATCAAGGCCGATCTCGATGCTGTCGTGGAAAGCGGCGTGGTTCGCCCCGTCGACGGTCTGACGACCTCCGGACAGCCCGATGAAGCTGCGCTCGAGGTGCTGACAGACAACGGTTTCGTCGCGGTAATCGATCTCCGCGGGGCAGACGAGGACCGAGGCATCGATGAGCAGGGAATCGTCGATGACCTTGGAATGACCTACGTCTCGCTGCCGATCGAAGGCCGCGCCGCCCTCAACTTCGAGAACGCCAGGAAGCTCGACGAGGCGCTCGCCGAGTTCGATGGACCTGTCCTCATTCACTGTGGCAGCAGCAACCGGGCCGGCGCCCTTGTCGCGCTGCGTGCGGTGCTTAATGGCACCGATCCCGAAGAGGCGCTGCAGCTGGGTCGTTCCGCGGGAATGACCAGCCTGGAGCAGGTGGTTCGCGAGCAGTTCGAAGCCGACGAGGACGACGGCTGACCTCGCTCCTAAGCCCCCGGAGCTACACACGAAGGCCGCTCGACAGAGCGGCCTTTTTTGTTGAGGGGCTTCCCGGAACGACGCGAAAATCGCCGAAAGAGTTCGAGAAAAGCTGATGGAAGTGCTCCGATATTTCGATAAAACTTGCGCTCGCTTCTGGCGCCCGTCCGCGTTCCAGCGACATCGGGTCCCGCATACAACCTGAGTCCCGCAACACACTGTTTAGAGGAGTGAACATGAAGTCGCGCGTTTTTGCAGTACTAGCCATCGCGCTCGCGTCGCCGGCATTCGCCGGTGCCGGAGACACCAAGCCCGTCATCACGGATTTCGATGCCGCCTACGAGACCGGCGTCATGTGGCCGGTCGACGGCGTGAACACGTCGGCGCAGCCCGACGAGGCAGCCCTGGAGTTGATCACCGACAACGGTTTCGCCGCCGTCATCGACCTTCGCGGCCAGGACGAGGCCCGCGGTATCGACCAGCAGGCGATCGTCGAGGATCTCGGCATGACATACATCGCGCTGCCGATCGAGGGCCAGCAGTCGCTGACTTTCGCCAACGCCGAGAAACTGGATGCGGCGATCGCGGAATTCGACGCTCCCGTACTGATTCACTGCGACAGCGGTGATCGTGCCGGTGCGCTGCTCGCGCTGCGCGCCAGCCTTAACGGTGCGGAAGATACCGCGGCGATCCAGCTGGGCCAGTCGGCGGGCATGACGAGCCTCGAGGACGTCGTCCGTGAGCGTCTCGCCGACGGTGCGCCGCAGAAGAGCGCTGCGCTCGACGCCGGCAACGGCATGACGGGCGCCGACAGCCTCACCGACGATCTCGATTTCGAGCTGGACCTCGGCGGTTCGTCCGAGGCCCTGAGCAATGAGCTTATGGAGATCGCACTTCCCGAAATCACGATTTCCGAGTAAACCCTGCGAGAAATCCCCCCTGAAATCTCAGAGCGGAAACTTGCGTCCGCTCGCATCTCGCAACGCAACCTTGGCCCCGTTTTTCGGGGCCTTTTTTGTCTTGGATAGCCACTTGAGTGGTCTCGCCTCTGTACTCTGAGTCGAAAGTCCGCTTCTGGCCGCTTGGTTCGGCCCCATTATTTCGGACCAGTTGATTAAGTCCCTGTGGCCTGTTGTTCGTACTGTACCGGACTGACATAACCAAGGTACGAGTGCGTTCTTGTTCGGTTGTAGAAGCGCTCGATGTAATCGAAGATGTCGGCCTTGGCAGCCTCCCGGGTCTTGTACCTGGTTCGCTTGCAGCGTTCTCGTTTCAGTGATGCGAAGAAGCTCTCGACGACGGCGTTGTCATAGCAACTGCCTCGTGCGCTCATGCTGCACTCGATGTTGTTGTCCCTGCAGATATCGCGGAAGTCGTCGCTCGTGTACTGCGGGCCCCGATCGGAGTGATGCACCAGGTCACCTTCCGGTTGACGGTAGCCGAGCGCCATCGTCAGCGCCTCACAGACGAGATGACGACCGACGGCACGGTCCATCGCCCAGCCAACGATGCGTCGCGAGTAGAGATCCATCACGACGGACAGGTAAAGCCAGCCTTGCTGGGTGTGCACCTGCGTGATGTCCGAGGCCCAGCGCTGGTTCGGCCTGTCCGCTTTGAAGTCCTGTTTGATCAGGTTGTCAGCAACCGGGTGCGCTTCGGGTGTGTTAAGCGGGCGGATAAACCGACGCTTGGGGCAGCCTTTTATCATGATTTTACGCATCAGACGGGCCACCCGGTGACGTCCGCAAGGCTCACCGGCCAGGACCAGCTCGCGGTGGATCTTGCGGGCACCGTAGACCCCGTTACTCTCGAGATGCAGTTGCCGGATCATCAGCGTCAGCTCACGGTTGCGCCTGGAGCGTGCGCTCTCGGCCCGTGAGCACCAGTCGTAGTAGCCGCTCCGAGAGACGCCGAGCAGGCGGCACATCATCCTGATGGAGTGCTGGCGGCGACGTCGATGGATACAGGCGTATCTCACTTCGACTCCTTGGCGAAGTACCTTGCCGCTTCTTTTAAAAAATCTCGTTCCTCTGTGACCTTCTTGAGCTCGCGCCGGAGTCTTGCCACCTCAGTATCACGGGCCTTGCCGTGTCCTGGGAACGCATCGTCTTCACCGTGTTCTTTGACAGCATCCTTCCATCGTCGCAGCTGTCGTGTACTGACACCGAGCTCTTCACACACTAGCGCATCGGTCATCCCTGGTTCGGCGGCTCGCCTCAGCGCCTGTCGCTTAAACTCGGCACTAAATCGTTTTCGTCTTGCCATGTCCCACCTCCCAAACGCATTATCGCGCTTAAATAGGTGGTCCGAAAATGCGGGGCCAAACCAGATTGCTGCCTCACAGCCCGAAACCAAAGCTGACGCTAGAGCGTCCATTCTCGGTCGATAGCAGACACAGCCAACAAAAAAAGGCCGCCTCAAACGAGGCGGCCTCAGTGTCCAAAGCCTTCTGCAGGGGGTCGCGCCGAAACGCGGCAGGGGCTCCGGCTTGTTTCCTATCGGAAGTTGAACGTACCCGTGAACGTAATCGTCTGCGGCGCGCCGTAGAACGCGCTTTGCACGCCTTCGAGACCCAGCGTCGGGAAGTCGTAGGACGCGACCTTGTACTCCTCGTCCGTCAGGTTGCGGCCGTGCAGGCCCAGCGTGTAGCTGCCGTCATCGGCCGTCCAGACGAAGCTCAGGTCGATCAGCGTGTAGGCATCCGTGTCGAGCAGCTGGTTCGGGATCTCGAACTGGAACATGTCGTCCTTATACGAGGCCGAGCCGATCAGCGCGAACGAGCCGGTCGTGCCGAAGAAGTTGGCACCCCATTCCTGGCGGAGCGTCAGGTTGCCGACCAGTTCCGGCGTGTTCTGGAACTCGCGATCGCCCGAGACGTCGACCTGCTGGCCCGGGTTGTTCGGATCGGGAAGCAGCCATTCCGTGTATTTCGCGTCGATGACGCCGAAAGACAGCATGCCCGAGAACGTGTCCGTGAACTCGTAGTTGCTCTCGAACTCGATGCCCGAGATCTCGGCCTTACCGGCGTTCGAGACGGCGCCGGCGAAGCTGTCGTTGATGCCGTCACCGTTGGTGTCGATCGGGATCGAGCCCGGTACCTGTACGTCCTGGTAGTCCGAGAAGAACGCCGCAATGTTCGTCCAGCCGCGGCCGCCGCCCCAGACCGACTTGGCGCCGATCTCGTAGCTGTCCACGAACTCCGGCTCGAAGCCCTGCTGGACGCCTTCTACGGTGTAGTCGCCGCGCGGGTCGAAGCTGCCGCCCTTGAAGCCGCGGCTGTAAGAGGCATACAGGTTGTGCTCGTCTGCCGGTGACCACGAGAAGCTGACGCGAGGCGTGAATGCATCGTCGGTACGCGAGCCCGTGAAGGTCGGGACGAGGCCGGGCGAGGGTACGGTCAGCGAGATTGCGTCATCGTTGCCGAAGAACGGCGAGCCCAGGCCTAAGAAAAGCTCACGCGTGACCAGCGTCGAGCGCTTGTCTTCCGTGTAGCGGCCACCGAAAGACAGGTTCATCGTGTCGTTGATGTCCCAGGAGATGTCGGCGAAAACGGCCCAGGCCTCGGTGTCGTAGTCACCCAGCGTGAACGACGTTACGCCGAGGTTGCCGAGTACGACGTCGAAAGCGTCGAACGCGTTCGCGTCCAGGTAGTACGCACCGAACACGCCAGACCAGGCATCGCCTGTCCAGGTAACCTGGAGCTCCTGGCTGAACTGCTCGTTCTCGTAAATGACCGGGGCGTCGAAGTCGTCGTCCGGCAGCGATTCGAAGTCGATCAGGGACTCGGAGTCGTCGCTGCGCGAAGCGGTGATCGAGCGGATACTCCACTGGTCGTTGATCTCCCAGTCGAGGGCGAGCTGCAGTCCGTTCTGGCGAACGTTCTGTTCGAGGCCCGCGTTCGACGAAGGAATCAGCTCGATGCCGGCGCGGGTGTCGAAGACGTCGTCGAGAACCGGCGCGAAGGAGTTGCCGCCCGGAATCAGCCGATGGCCGCTTTTAGGTGCCGAGCTGTCGTCGGTAATGTCGCCCGAGAGGCGTGCCTGGAACGTATCGGTGATGTCCCACTCGAAGCTCAACCGGGTCGCGAAAATGCGCTTGTCGTAATGCTCCGTGCCACTGACCAGGTTCACGCCAAAACCGTCGCGATTGAAGCTCGCGACGGAACCGCCCATGCGGAAGGTATCGGCGAGCGGCGTGGAAAAGGTCACGATCGTGTCGAACTGCCGGTAGGTGCCCACGGAACCCCTGAGGCGAAACTCGGGTTCGTCCGACAGTCGGCGCGTGACGTAGCGAACGGCGCCGCCGATCGTGTTTCGGCCGTACAGCGTTCCCTGCGGTCCGCGCAGTACTTCGATGCGCTCGACATCGTAGATGTCGAATACGGTGCCCTGCGGGCGCGCCAGGTAGACGTCGTCGAGGTAGATGCCGACGCCGCCCTCGTAGCCGGCGACCGGGTCCTGCTGGCCGACGCCGCGAATGAACGCCGTCAGCGTGGAGTTGGTTGCGCGGGATACCTCGAGAGTGACGTTCGGCGCCGATTGCGTCAGGCCGATGATGTCCGGCATGCCGATCTCTTCCAGGAACTCACCCGAGAAGTTCGTTACCGCGATCGGCACGTCCTGGATCGATTCCTCGCGGCGCCGCGACGTCACCGTGATTTCTTCCACGGCATCTTCGGCGGACGACTGCTGCGCGACGGCGATGCCGGGCGCGATAGTCGTCAGGCTGAAGCCGGCAGCGAGCAGCAGCGCACGCCCGGCTGTGTACGGATTGTTCATCGATCGATTCCCCCCTGATTGTGTTGGACGCCGGGCGCACTGCGCCGACGTTCTTCAACGAACGTTGAACCAATCCTAATTCAACGTCCGTTGAAACTCAATAGGGGCTATTTCGTACAGAGCTGGCGGAATCCGGCGGCGATAAAGGCGGGCATGCGCTCTTTGATGCTGCTCATATCCGAGGATTTGCAGGCGCCACCGGACAGGTTGTCGATGCGTCCGGTCTCGGCGAAGGTCAGGGTCAGCGCGCCGGACAGGAAGTGGTAGCTCCAGTAGAGGTCTTCGTCATCGCAGTCGGGCAGGGCGGCCCTGAGCGCCTCGATGAAACGCTTCACGAGTGGATCGAAGTAGCGGGTCATGAGCTCTCCGCCCCATTCGGGCGAGCTGTTGACCTGTGCGATCAGCTGGAAGTAGTGGGTCCACTTCTCGTGATCGGACGCCAGCAGCTCGAGGAGCGGCTGCGTGAAGGCCGCAATGATCTCCTCGACGGTCGGCGCATCGTCCGGATGCCGCGACTCGACGGCATCGAGCGCCTCGAGGCGTACCTCGTTCAGGATCTCGGCACGCCGCAGCATGACCTGGTCGAACAGGTCGCGCTTGGACTTGAAGTGATAGTAGGCGAGCGAGACGTCGGCCTCGGCGCGGCTCATGATCTGTCGAACCGAGACGCCTTCGTAGCCTTTCTGGGCGAACAGGGCTTCCGCCGCATCGAGGATGCGTTCGCGCGTGGGGTGGGTAACTTTTGCCATGGCTTCTTGTTGTCTAGGCTGTTGCCAGTTGCTTTACTCTACGACGACAGCGTATTTGACGCGGGCCGTTGACGGTAGCTCTAACGACCACCCTAAAACCCCGGGATTTGAATTTCAACAATCGTTGAACTAGTATTCAACGGTCGTTGAATTGTGTGCGCAGCGGGCATGGTGACATGCGTCGGCACGTCAACGTCGTTCAAGGGGGGAGATTCGAACATGGCGTGGTTCTCGCCAAAACCGCTCATTTTGCCGGACGTCATTACGCTGAATGCCGACTTCAACGGCCCGAAGACTGCCGTCGTCGACGGCGACACGCGGGTAACCTGGCAAGCATTCGGCGAAGGGACCGCGCGCGTCGCGAACGCGCTTGCCGACGCCGGCCTCGTCAAGGGCGATCGTGTCGTCGTCCTGATGAAGAACAGCTACGAAATGCTCGAAGCCATGTTCGGCGTCATCCGGGGCGGCTTCGTCTGCGTCCCGCTGAACGTCTCGATCACCGACGAAGCCGTAGCCGGCATGATCGGCAACAGCGCGGCGAAAGCCGTGATCGCGTCCGGCGAACACGTCGCTCGCATCGACGCGCTGCGCGACAGTCTCGGCGACGCGATAAGTGCGCGCTGCATCGGCCTCGATACGGACCTGCCCGGCTGGCTGGACTACCGGGCGTTTCGCGATTCTGGCAGTTCGGCGAAGCCCGACGTCGTTATCGACGCCAGCGATGAGTGCAACATTATCTACAGCTCGGGCACGACGGGCCTGCCGAAGGGCATCGTGCACGATCACGCCTGTCGCGAGGCCTGGGGCAGCGACATGGCGGTCGCGCTGCGCTACCACTCGGGCGCGCGCACGCTGTGCAACCTCGGCCTGTTCTCGAACATCAGCTGGGTGGCCATGCTCGCGACAATGTTCGCCGGCGGCACCATAATCGTTCAGCGGCGCTTCACCGCGGAAGACTGCCTCGAACTCATGCAGCAGGAACGCGTGACGCACACCGCAATGGTGCCGCTGCAGTTCCAGAAGCTGATGGAATGCGAGAGCTTCGATCAGTACGACCTGACGAGCCTCGATGCGTACATGTGCTGCGGATCGCCGCTCAACCCGGAGATCAAGCGGCAGGTCATGGAGCGCATGCCCGGCGACTTCATCGAACTGTACGGTCTGACCGAGGGCCTGGTGACCATCCTCGGTCCCGAAGACATGCGCGAGAAGACCGACTCCGTCGGACGGCCGTGCCCCGGACAGCAGCTGGTCATACTCGACAACGACGACAACGTGCTCCCCGCCGGCGAGTCGGGTGAGATCGTCGGCACCTGCCGCTTCCTGATGGCGGGTTACCACGACAACGATGAAGCCAATGAGGAAGCGACCTGGCTGCACCCGACGGGCCAGAGGTGGCTGCGAACGGGCGACATCGGCAAGCTGGACGATGACGGCTTCCTGTATCTCGTCGATCGCAAGAAAGACATGATCATCTCGGGTGGGCAAAACGTTTACCCTGCGGACATCGAGGTCGCGATGCTCAGGCACGATGCCGTTAGCGAGGTTGCCGTCATCGGCGTACCAAGCAAGCGCTGGGGGGAAACGCCGCTGGCCGTCGTCGTGCCGTCGACCGAGGTGGATGCCATCGAGCTGACGGCCTGGACCAACGCGCAGGTCGGCAAGCAGCAGCGTATTGTCGATACGGTGTTCGTCGATGAGCTGCCGAGGAACCCCAACGGCAAGGTCCTGAAGCGCGAGCTCCGCAAGACCTACTCGGACCGCGAGTACTGACAACAGGAGGAGCGCCGTGGCGATTCCCGAAAACGCTCACTACTACGACAGCGACGATGGGCTCCGGCTTTACTACCGTGACTTCGGCGCGGATCTCGACGGCACGCCCGTCATCTGTCTGCCCGGGCTCACCCGCAACAGTCGCGATTTCGAGAAACTCGCGCAGCGGCTGGCCCGGCATCCGACCAACCCCCGTCGCGTCATCACCCCGGACTTTCGTGGCCGCGGATTTTCCGAGCACGATCCGAACTGGGAAAACTATCACCCGGGTACCTACATCAAGGACGTCTGGCGCCTGCTCGACACGCTGGGCATCAACGAGGTGATCATCGTTGGAACGTCGCTCGGCGGCCTGTGCGCGATGCACATGTCGGCCGAGAACAACGATCGCATTGCCGGCGTGGTGCTGAACGACGTCTGCCCAGAGATCAATCCAGCAGGGCTCGCCCGCGTGCAGAGCTACACGGGTAGAGTCCCGCCCGTAGCCAGCTGGGACGAGGCAGCGGCGCAGACCAAAGAAATCTATGGCGAATGGCTGCCGGGCTTAAGCGATGCTGACTGGCAGGAAATGGCGCGGCGCGCCTATCGTGAGAACGCCGACGGCGTGCCGCAGCTCGACATCGATCCGGCTATCGGCACCGCCGTTCGCAAGGTCGGCGCGCAGAAGGGCGACCCATGGTCGAACTTCGCGACGCTCAAGGACACGCCCGTCGTCATGCTCTGGGGCGTGATGTCCGATATCGCAACCGAGGACATCATCGACAGGATGCGCGACGTGAAACCGGATCTCGATGTCGTACCGGTCGCAGACCGTGGGCACGTCCCGCTGCTCGATGAACCAGAATGCGTCGATGCGATCGACAAGCTGCTGCAGGAGGTAGCGTGATGCGAATTGTTTGCCTGTTACTGGCCACCTGTCTTGCCGCCTGCGGCGGTGACGAACCGGCGCCCGTCGCCGATGCCCGGACGTTCGACATCGACTCGAGCCGCGTGACCGTGTCCGGGGTTTCATCCGGCGGCTACATGGCCGGCCAGCTGCACGTCGCGCATTCGGCTCTGTTCAGCGGCGTGGGTATCGTTGCGGCCGGCACCTGGTACTGCGCCGCGGGAGACATGACCAAGGCCCTCGGTCCGTGCATGAAAGGTGGCGATGTCGATCCGGAATCGCTGGCTGCATACGCGCAGCAGGCCGCGCAGTCCGGCACGATCGACTCGCTGGACAACCTGGCCGGCGCACAGGTCTGGCTGTTTCACGGTGCTAACGACGCCATCATCGACGCCGCCGTCGTCGAGGCGTCGGGAGCCTTCTATACGGCCAACGGCGCAAGCGTGACCATCGTCGACGACGTGCCCGTCGTTCATGGAATGCCGGCACTCGGTGCGGCGGCTGGTTGCGACGAATTCGCGAGCCCGTTCCTGAATGACTGTAATTACGATGCCGCCGGAGAACTACTCGGCGCCCTTTATGGCGAGCTCGAACCGCGCGTCGAGGCCGCCGGCAAGCTCATCGAGATCCCTCAGCTCGGCGCGGACGATGCAGAAATGATCGGCAACGCGTTTCTGTACGTGCCGGCGGCCTGCGCGGCCGGCGAGACCTGCGGACTGCACGTCGCTCTACACGGTTGCCAGCAGTCGAGTGAATACGTCGGCGACGCGTTTGCAAGCGGCGCCGGCTACAACGAATGGGCGGAGTCCAACCGACTGTTGGTCCTGTACCCGCAGGTCGCGTCCAGCAAACTGATGCCGCTCAACCCGCAGGGCTGCTGGGATTGGTGGGGCTACACGGACGAGAACTATGCGACCCGCTCCGGCGTGCAGGTCGCCACGATCAAGGCAATGATCGACGGGCTCGCGGGCGCGCCTCTTTGAGCTTTGCCTGGGTCCTGTTCCTGATCTACCTGCTGGGCACGGCCTGGCTGGGCTGGCAGGGATACCGGCGCACGAAGGGGTTTGGCAGCTTCGCGGTCGGTGACCGCAACATGAATCCCATTGTGGTCGGCGTCATACTCGCGGCCAGCGTTTCGTCAGCGTCGACCTTCATCATCAACCCCGGCTTCGTGTACGTCGACGGCTTCAGCGCGTTTTTCCATTTCGTCATCGGCGTCGGCATCGGTTTCTTCCTGATGCTGGCGCTCCTGTCATTCCGCTTTCGCGAGATAGGCGCGGAGCACAGCGCGTTGACGATTCCCGACTGGATCGGCAAGCGCTACGGGTCGCGCGGCTTCGCACTGTTCTTTTCAATCCTGAGCCTCCTGTCGTTCGCATTCGTCGTGTTGCTCGTCGGCGGCATTTCCATCGTCATGCAGTCGCTGCTCGGCGTGTCGAATACGGTTGCGCTTACGATCACGCTCGTGTTCGTAACAGGCTACGTGTTCGTCGGCGGTACCTATGCGCATGTATTCACCAACATGCTGCAGGGCAGCCTGATGATCATCGTCACGCTGCTGGTGCTGGCCTCCGGCCTCTGGGTCGCGTTCCAGCAGCCGGACTCGCTGGTCGGCTCGCTGCGGAACATCGATCCGAACCTCGTCGCGTGGGTCAACAGCGACGGCAGGCTGTTCAACAACGTCTTTTCGATCTACGTGGCCGGGTTCATCGTGGGCGCGGTCGTCGTGTGCCAGCCGCATATCCTCACCAAGGCGCTGTACGTAAAAGACGATGCGGCCGTGCGCCGGTATCTCTGGGTATTCGCCATCGTGTTCGGCCTGTTCCAGCTGCTCGGTGCCGTCGGTTTCTTTGCACACCTCGCGGTGCCGCCGGACGCGCTTGTCGACGGGGCGACCGGCCAGTTCCGCCAGGACCTCGTGATGACGGTATACCTGAAAACGGTTTTCCCGGACTGGGTGTTCACGATCGTGAGTGTCGTCCTGCTGGCCGCCGCCATGTCGACGCTCGACGGTTTGCTGGTTGGGTTGTCGACAATTACCGCGAACGACCTCGTCCTGAATCTCGTCGGTCAACGCGATGGCATGGACGATGAGCAGCGTATGGCGCTCGCGCTCAAGGCAAGTCACGTCGTACTCGTCGTCATCGCAGTGGCGGCCTTCCTGATAAACCTCAACCCGCCGCGCCTGCTCGGTATCTTCGGCCAGGCCGGTGTATACGGGCTCACTGTGGCCGCTGCTCCACCGCTCCTGCTCGGGGTGCTGTTCCAGCGGGTGCCCGTCTCGCTCGCCTGGCTTGCGGCGATCGGCGCGATCGTCACTCACTTCGGCCTGTTCTTCTTCGGCGACCGGCTGTTCCCGTCGTCAACGCTGGTGTTCGGCAATCCCGGGGTTACCGCACCGATCGCCGCGCTGGTGACGATACCGCCGATGCTGCTCATCGCGGCGTGGTTCAACCGGGGCACAGCTACCGACAGGTAGTTTCAGGGGCCCGGAAAGAAAAAAGCCCGGCTGCATTAGCCGGGCACAGTATTCAAAGCTCTACGCCAGAAGAACTCTCACCAAGACCGTGTCACCCTCCGGAATATTTCAGGCCGATCCGTCTGCCCTATCGCCTGCGCTAAATCGCGCTAGTATTGCGGCCATGGCGCCCATTCTCTCGATCCAGGATCTCAACAAGACCTACGCCGGTGGTTTCGTCGCGCTCAAGGACGTCAACCTCGAGATCGAGCGGGGCGAGATCTTCGCGCTGCTCGGTCCGAACGGTGCCGGCAAAACGACGCTGATCAACATCGTCTGCGGAATCGTCAGCGCCAGCGGCGGTCGTGCCCTCGTCAACGGTCACGACATCGTCACAGGCTATCGGAACACGCGCGGCTGCATCGGACTCGTGCCGCAGGAGTTGCCCGTCGAGACGTTCGAATCCGTCTGGAAGACGGCCAATTTCAGTCGTGGCCTGTTCGGCAAGCCGCCGAATCCCGAGCACGTCGAGAAGGTGCTCAAGTCGCTGGCGCTCTGGGACAAGAAAGACAGCCGCATCATGGACCTGTCGGGCGGCATGAAACGGCGCGTGCTGATCGCAAAAGCGCTCGCCCACGAGCCGGAGCTTCTGTTTCTCGACGAGCCGACCGCGGGCGTCGATGTCGAGCTGCGCCAGGGCATGTGGAACGTTGTCAACGCGCTGCGTGACGACGGCTGCACGGTCATCCTTACCACGCACTACATCGAGGAGGCCGAGGAGATGGCGGATCGCGTAGGCGTGATCAACCACGGCGAGATCATCCTGGTCCAGGACAAAAGCCGGCTCATGCGTGAACTCGGCCGTAAGCAGCTGTTCCTGCACCTGCACGAGCCGCTCGCGGCCGTTCCCGATTCGCTCTCGGCGTTCGGGCTGCAGCTGAGCGACGATCATTCGGAGCTCATCTACACCTACGACACCAAAGAGGAACACACGGGTATCACCAGATTGCTCGGCGAACTCGCCGAGGCTGGAATCGGTTTCAATGACCTGAATACCGAGCAGAGCTCACTCGAAGAGATATTCGTGGACCTCGTGAGGAAGCCGGCATGAACTGGCGAGGCGTACAGGCGATTTATCGCTTCGAGATGGCACGCATGTTCCGAACCGCCGTGCAGAGCATCGTTGCCCCGGTGCTGTCGACCTCGCTGTACTTCGTGATCTTCGGCGCGGCCATCGGTTCCCGAATCACCGAGATCGACGGCGTCACGTACGGCGCATTCATCGTGCCGGGCCTGATCATGCTGTCGATCATGACGGAGAGCATTTCGAACTCGTCGTTCGCGATCTACTTCCCGCGATTCACGGGCACGATCTTCGAAGTGCTGTCGGCGCCCGTGTCCTGGGTCGAGGTCGTGCTCGGCTACGTCGGTGCGGCGGCCACGAAGTCGGTCATCATCGGCACTATCATCTTCATCACCGCGAACTTCTTCGTGACGATCGAGCTCGCGCACCCGTGGGTCGCGCTGCTGTTCCTCGTGCTGACGTCGATCGCGTTCTGCCTGTTCGGTTTCATCCTCGGTATTTGGGCCGATGGCTGGGAGAAACTGACGATCGTGCCGATCCTCGTCATCATGCCGCTGACCTTCCTCGGCGGCACGTTCTACTCGATCAGCATGTTGCCGGAGACCTGGCAGACGATCAGCCTGTTCAATCCCGTCGTGTACCTGATCAGCGGCTTCCGCTGGGCGTTCTACGAGAACGCCGACGTCAGCGTCGTCTACAGCCTCGGCATGACCATCGGCTTTTTGTTGGCCTGCCTGCTGACGGTCCGCTGGATATTCAAAACCGGCTACCGCCTGCGTACCTGATCGCGGCGACCGTCGAGTGTCCCGAATTGTCCTCATCTGTACGCTGGTCCTCGCGGGCGAGATGGTCTTCGGCCTGCCGTTCCATACCGCCCGGTTTTTCAGGCCGACCTTGCTCGAGGTCTTCGGGTTCTCGAATACGCAGCTCGGCGACCTGTTCGCCGTCTACGGCATCACGGCCATGATTGCGTACTTCCCGGGCGGCGCGCTGGCCGACCGGTTCTCGCCGCGGACATTGATGTGCGCCTCGCTGGTCGCGACGGCGCTCGGTGGCCTGTACATGGCGACGATACCCGGCGCCGCCGGGATGGCAGCCCTGTACGGATTCTGGGGCGTCACGACAGTACTGCTGTTCTGGGGCGCCTTGATCAAAGCGACCCGCGAGTGGGGCGGACACGGCGCGCAGGGCAGGGCGTTCGGTATCCTCGACGCCGGGCGCGGGGCGGTCGCCTTTGCCGTCGCCGGCGTCACGGTGCTGCTGTTCGCGTCGCTGATGCCCGAGGATGCGGCGCTCGCGAGCGATGCGGAGCGCCTTGATGGCTTTCGCGCCGTCATCTATGCCTACACGGTGATCACCCTTGGCACCGCGGCACTCGTCTGGCTGCTCATCCCGAAATCGACAACGACGTCGAGCGCTGCGCAGGCGCTGTCGGGCATGACCGTCGTTTTGCGTCAGCCGGTGGTCTGGGCACAGGCCGCGATCATCGTTTGCGCGTACTGCGGCTTCAAAGGACTTGACTACTATTCGCTGTACGCGGTCGACGTCCTCGATATGAACGAGGTCGATGCGGCGAAGTTCGCGACCTGGGGTGCGCTCGTACGGCCCGTCGGCGCCCTTGCCGCGGGCCTGCTTGCCGATCGCTACGGCGCGACGCGAATGATCGGGGCCAGTTTCGTTGTGCTCGTGCTTTCATACGCGCCGCTCTCCGTGCTGTCGCCGTCGGCGCACGGTGTCGCGCTGATCTACCTGAACCTGTTCGTGACCTTCTTCGCGGTGTTTGCACTGCGCGGCATCTACTTCGCGCTGCTCGAGGAGAACCGGACGCCGGCAACCATCACGGGCGCGGCCGTCGGTATGGTCTCGCTCATTGGCTACACGCCGGAGATCTTCTTTGCACCGATCACGGGGCGAATCCTCGATGCGAACCCCGGCGTGGTCGGCCACCAGAACTTCTTCCTTTTCCTGACAGGCGTTGCGGCCCTCGGCGTTATCATCGTCGCGCTTCTCGTCAGGCTCCGCCGCCGCGGCCCGGCATGGCCGGTAACATCTGAGCCCGCAACGCGGTCTGAATGATCAGAACTCCATGGGGCGACGCGTGAAAACACAGACCATACTCGAGCAGATTCGCCGCAACGCCGTCGCGCTGATAAGCCTCGTCGTTGCCTGCACCAGTCTCGGCTACAACACCTGGCGCAACGAGCACTCAGAGGACAACCGCAACCACCGCTGGGCTGCCTTCGAGACGCTCAGCAAGCTTGGCCAGCTGCAGGACCTCATGTACGTCAACTTCTACGACTGCAACCTGACGTTGCGCGGGACCGTGCGAACCGGCTGGACGATCATTGACCTGATCGAGGACCTGTCGCTCGTTCTCGAGGATGACATGCTTGAGAGCGTCGACGACCTGCGCGTGGTTTGGAGAGCAGAGTCGCCAAAATTCGACTTCGAGGATGTGGCGGCCTGCAGGGCCGGCGTCGGCGGCGACGGCGTGACTCGCGCGCGAGCGGTCATTCAGGACAAAGCCGTCGGTCTCGTGGAGATGAAAATCAATGCCGTTCGCGAGGAAGCGCGGGAGGTCCTGAAGTCCCTCGAGTAGGCGCGGTTGCTGTCGGTTATCGGTGCGACGATAATCCGGCGCACTATTCACCCGGGGATCTTCCGTGCACCATCGTTACCTGCTCGCTACCGTTGCCGCGCTGACGCTCGCGGCCTGTTCAAAGCCTGCCGAAGAGGCAGCCCAGCCTGCCGAAGAAGCGCCGCCCGAGGTCGCGTCGGCTGACGCCGGTTTCCCGGCCGAAGCTTCCGCACGCCTCGCGGAAATCCTCGCGGCTCAGCCGGACGAGGTAAAGGCGCGCTACGTGCACCGACACCCGCAGAAGACCATCGAGTTCTTCGGCATCGAGCCCGGCATGACGGTTCTCGAAGGTCTGCCGGGTCGCGGCTGGTACACGAAGGTCCTCGCGCCTTACCTTGGCAGCGACGGCCACGTCGTCGGGTCCGCCTATTCGCTTGAGATGTATCGCCTGTTCCCGTTTGCAAGCGAGGAGTTCATGGAGCGGCAGCAGAATTGGACGAACAGCTTCCCGGGCGATGTCGCCGGCTGGGCAGGCGATGACGGCGCTTCCGCATCTGCGTTCCATTTCGGTTCGATGCCCGAGGACGTGCACGGCACGGTTGACGCCGTGTTCTTCCCGCGCGTCCTGCACAACCTGGCGCGCTTCCAGAACGAGGGCAGGGCCGATTACCTGACGATCGCGCTGACCGACGCCTACAACGCGCTCAAGCCGGGCGGCATCATGGGCATCGTCCAGCACGAGGCCCGCGAAGAGATGCCCGATGACTGGGCCTTCGGTGGCAACGGCTACATCAAGAAGTCGTTTGTGATCGAGCAAATGGAGGCGGTCGGCTTCGAGTTCGTCGCGGAGAGCGCGATCAACGAAAACCCCAATGACCAGCCGACGACCGAGGATGTGGTATGGAGGCTGCCGCCCAGCTATCGGGGTGCCGGCGATGATGCCGGTAAGCGGGCGGCGGTTGATGCGATTGGCGAATCCAATCGCATGACCCTGAAGTTCCGCAAGCCGCTCTAGACGAGCGGCCTGCGGATTATTCCGCGACTTAGAAGTCCCAGCGCAGGCCGGCCATGACCGAGCGGCCCGGCAGCGGTACGAAGTCCTTCAGCGGCGAGCTATGGCGCCGTGCATCTTCGTCAGCGAGGTTGGTGCCGCGCACGAATAGCTGCACGTTCGGATCGTCGATCGTGTAGCTCAGGCTGGCGTTGACCATCGTGAACGAATCGGTTGGCAGCTCGTCGTCGGCAACGCGGTCCTGCTCGTCGTTGTAGATCGCCTCGACGCTGGCGTCGAGGCGCTGCATCGTGTAGTGCAATGCAACACCGAGTCTGAGCGGCGGGATGCGCGGCAGGTCACCACCATCGTCGAGTTCGCCGCGCACGTAGTCGGCAAACAGGCGGGTGTGGAAGTGGCCGTTGTCACCTTCGACCAGGTCGATCACTGTCTCGGCCTCGAAGCCGTAGAGCTGCGCATCCCCCTGGTTGAATGCGAAGACCGGCAGGCCGTCGCCTTCGCCACCGGTAGGCAGCAGTGCGATGTAGTCGGAAACGTCGTTGACGAAGCCCGTGATCGCCCACTCGACGCGGTCAAACTCACCGCGCAGCGTCAGGTCGAGGTTGGTCGAAAACTCCTTGCTGAGTTCACCGTTCGCATTGATGTCGGTGACGCCTTCGCAAGAGTTCAGAGCGTCAAGCGGAACATACGAACCGCACTCGAATCGCTGGACGGCGAGGTGCGGGCCCTGCGCATACAGTTCGGTCGAGTTCGGGTGGCGCTCGGTGAACGAGAGGTTCGCGCCCAGCCGCATGCCGTCGGTGAACGCCCAGAGCGCGCCTAGCGACGCGCCGAACGCCGTGTCGTCGTAATCCGGCAGCCGCGGCGTATCGATCGTCTGGTTCTCGATGCGTGCGCTGCCCTGCAGCGTCCACTGGTCGTTCAGCACGATCTCCTCGAACACGAACAGGCTGAGCTGCTGCGTGTCAGACGCCGGCACGAATGCCTCTTCGCCCACTGCCGTGAAGTCGATCGTCTTGTACTGCAGTCCGACCACGCCTTCGAACAGGCCGATCGGAGCATGCTGCAGTTCCAGGCGTGCATCGGTGCCCTCGGTCGAGTACAGGGTGCCGACTTCCGGCCCCTCGAGCTCCACGTGCTCGTAGTCGTTGACGACGACGTCGAACGTAAGAGATTCGATGGGTCCGGCCAGCGTCAGCCCGCTACGGAAGTCGTAGCGCGTCTGCTCGAGGTCGATGCGGATGATCTCCTCCTCTTCCTCTTCGCCCGGCAGCGGCTCTTCTTCTTCGCCGTGCTCGTGCGCGCCCGGGACGCCGTAGTTGCTCTCGTAGGTTGACACAGAGAGTCCGGCGAAACCCTGGTCACCCGTGAAGCTCACGGCGAAGGCTGCGCCCTCGGTCTCGCTGTCGGTGTTCTCGACCTCGCCGAAGGCTTCTTCTTCCTCTTCGCCACCTTCCTCTTCTTCCTCGCTTGCACGAAGGATGGCGGACTCGGCAAAGCCCGGGATCTCGATGTTATCTGTATCGCGTCGGAAGTAGTCGACGTGCGCGCTGAAGCCGTCGGTACCGGCATCCAGGCTGAATGCGCCCGACGTGCGGCCGGTTGCCGAGTCGGCGCCGAGGGAGACCGCACCGCTAAACGGAGCGTCGAGCGGCTGCTCCTTGATGCGCGAGTCGACGACGTTGATGATGCCGCCGGCAGCGCCGCTGCCGTAGATCAGCGTCGCCGGTCCCTTGATGACTTCGACGCGTTCCGCGATGAGGCTGTCGATTGCGACCGCGTGATCTTCACTGAGCGCGGAGGCGTCGAGAATGTCCAGGCCGTTCGACAGCATTTGAATGCGCTCGCCGAACTGGCCGCGGATGACGGGCCGTGCCGCAATCGGTCCGAAATACGTCGAGTTTACGCCGAGCTGGTCTGCGAGCGTCTCACCGATACTGGTGCTGTCCCGCTGTAGCAGGGTGGTTGCATCTATGATCGAGGTCGGCTGCGCGAGCTGTTCTACGGCTCTGCCGAGGGGCATTGCCCGCACGATAATCTCGTCGATGTGGTGTTCGTCGCCCTCGGCATCGTTGTCCTGGGCCTGTGCCGCGACGGCGGTAAGGCAGGTGGCCGCAATAAAGCCTGCCCGCTTGGATAGCTTGTTCATTGGTCTGTTCCTGATCGATATTCGTCGCGGTTCCGTCAATGGACACCGCTCCTAGGCAGCAGTGTGTTCCTGCTGTTCTTATGGTCTTGCTGGAAGGGCTGTCGCCCCGGTAGTGATCAGGACAGGGGAGGGCCTCGGGAAAGTCGCGTGCCCGCGAGCGTGCGCGTCGAAAAAACGATGTAATCGCGCAGCGGTGTGACGCGCGTCTCGAAGCGGACGAGCAGCTCGAGCGTTGCCGCGTCGGTCGGCGCCGCATGACCCAGTTGCAGGCAGGCAGCGCAGGATTCGATGGGGTCGGATGCGGCGTGCTGCGCGTCATGCAGCATGCCCGCAAGCAAGAGCATCGCGCACGCCAGCGCGAGCACGGTCCTTACGGCCGGGATGCGCTGGTTCGTTCGCGTTTCGCAGTGCTCACTCATCGAGCACCAGATTTTAGCAGATCGTGTTGCTTTTCTATGACATTCGGGCTTCGGATAATACGCATTAACCCCAGTCGGCTCGTGTGATCGAGGTGTATTGCGACGTACTCCGCGTGTTGCTTAGACGCAACACACGGAGTGCCAGCCCGCGGCCCGTCGCCGTAATTCAGCCCGAAAGGCGGTCCCGGTAGGCGTTTTCGAGCGGCGTATGGGTCTTCCAGAACGCCGGTGGCGTTTCTTCGGCGAGCACCGTGATCAGGATGTGGAAGTGCGCATGCCAGCCGGCGCAGGCGCTGATGACATGCTCGCGGCTGCCGACCAGGCGATGCGTGAGCACGAGCCGGGTTTCGTCGCCCAAGGGCTCCAGCTCGTAGCGAACCTCGGAGCACTCGTCGTCGTATTCCCAGGTGTGCGCAAGCAGCCGGGGAGGGTCGATCTCGGTAATGCGGCCGCCGAAGCGCATGACGTCCGGCAGGTCCGCGTGCTGCGGCGGCGGCGGGTCGTCGGGCTCCGTAGACAGCGCGGAATTCCGGAACACGAGCTCGATGTTGCCGTCGGCGTCGAGCTGAAAGTCGCCACCAGCGAGCCAGCGTGCTCGCTTGTCGGCTTCAGTAATGTAGGCCCAGACGCGTTCGATGGGCGCTGGCAGTAGCCGCTCGAAGCGGACCGTATCGTCGTCCAGTAGTACCCCGTATTCCTGCATGACGGATCTCCTCAATCGTCGGCCGCGAGCGCTCGCTCCAGCTCGTCCAGCCGCGGGTTCCAGTAGTTGCGGACGCGTTCGAGCCAGGCGTCGAGATCGTCCAGCGCGCCGGCCTTGAGCGAGTAGATGCGGCGCTGCGCGTCGGCGCGGCTCACCACGATGCCGGCGGCCTTCAGGACCTTGAGATGCTGCGATACGGCAGGGCGGGACATTTCGAAACGCTCGGCGAGGTCGCCGAACGCCTGCTCGCCCGCCGCGAGCGTCTCCACGATATGCCGCCGCGTCGGGTCGGCGAGTGCCTGGAATGCGTCCATGCATATAATAATAAGTAATTACTTAAATAAGTCAACCCTTAAATTAGAAGTGAACGGAAAATCGCGCCTGAAGGCGCTCCTACAAGACAAAGAGACGCGTAGGAGCGCCTTCAGGCGCGATAGCCAGGCGTTTACGGTTCCAGGTCGATACCGACGATGACCGGGTCGTGGTCCGACGACCGATACGGGCTGTTCGCATCGAACAGACCCGGGTCGCGACCGAACTCGAGGTTGTAGTCGTGCACCGGTGCTTCGTCGGCGTTGATGTGCCACTCAAGCGTGTCGACGACCTGTTCGGCAAGACCGGGCGTGGCGACGACGTGGTCGAGTGCGCCGGCCTGCCCGTCGAAGACGAACGAGTATGCCTGGCCTTCCGGAGGGATGACGAGGTTAACGAGCCCCGCGTCGCTGAGCGCCGTCAGCGGGTCTTCACGGACGTAGGCATTCAGGTCGCCGATGATCAGCACGTCCGGATCCCCGCTGCCGGTCGGGTCGGTCGCCGCCCAGTCCGCCAACGCTGCGGCGGCCCGCATTCGCGTCAGGTTGCAGTTGCCCTGGCCGTCACGCTTGTTGAAGTCCCCGGCGTCATTGCAGTCCGAGCCCTTGGATTTGAGGTGGTTCACGATGACGGTCAGCACGCCGCCGTCCGCGTGCTCGAAAGCCTGCGCCAGTGCGGGCCGGTTGCGGCGGTCCTCGAAACGGGAATCGATGTCCCTGGTCAGCAGGCGAAAGTCGCCCAGCGGGCGGACGCGGGCGTGCTTGTAGACGAAGCCGACCCTGATCGAACTGTCGCCGATCGGGCCGGTCTGGACGGCTGCGTAGACGTCGCCACCGAGCCGCGCGTTCAGCGCGTTGACGATGTCGTCGAGTGACTTGTTGGCCGCGTCGTTCTCGAGTTCCATCAAGCCCACGATATCGGCATCCATCATCGCCAGGGCCGTCGCCGTCTTCGCGAGCTGACGCTCGAGTTCCGGGTCGCTGTCGGCGCCGCGGCAACCGGAGTCGCCGCGCGGACCACACACTTCCTCGCCGTGATCGACGGACGTGAAGTAATTCAGCACGTTGAAGCTGGCGACGCTCAGGTTGCCGCCCATCGTCGGCGCCGGCGGCCGCGGGTTCCGTATCTCGAAGTCGGGCGCCTCGACGGGCATCAGTCGCCAGGTTTCCGTGCCCGACGGCCCGCTGCCGCGCGAATAGCGCAGGTTGCCGACCACGCTTGTTGCCTCGTCGCCATTGCGCAGTGCGCTGCCATTGACTTCGAGAAAGCGGATGGGCTGGACATTCTGCTCGCGGCGGCCGTCGTCGAGGATGATCGAGCGTCCCGCGATTGCCTCGAGATGCCCGCTATAGCCATCGACCGAAGGCGCGTTGCCGTTCGTGAACTGGTAAAGGCGGCCGCCCTCACTCAACCGCAGGCTGCCGAAGCGTTCGAGGTTGCGGACCTCGGTAACGGACATTGGCGGCAGCCGGACCAGCATGCCCTCGTAAATCTCGAGGTCGGCGATCAGCGCGCCGTCGGAATTCGTCGTCAGCGCGCCGGGTGGAAAGCCCAACTCGACCGGCTCGATGCGGCCGCGGCCGGTCACCGTGACGTCAGTTGTCACGAGCTGCGTTTCGCCGAAGTGTTCCTGGACCTTGCCGGTAACCCGCACTCGATCGCCGACCG
Source organism: Woeseiaceae bacterium (assembly GCA_030066625.1). Lineage (GTDB taxonomy): Bacteria > Pseudomonadota > Gammaproteobacteria > Steroidobacterales > Woeseiaceae > UBA1847. The sequence continues at coordinate 7,709 of JASJBG010000037.1, read as the reverse complement.
AGACATCGACGCCCGGACCCCGCTCGTCGAATACAAACACGGCGTTGGAGTGTCCAGCCGGTGATGCGGATTCCGACTGCAGGAAAAAGCCGCCGAGATTGCTGGAGCTGTCGTCGTCGCCGTCCTGAAAGTCGCCCGTGACGATGCCTTCTACCATGACCGTTTCGCCGACCTTGGGGCTGGAATCGCCAGATCCCTGCACGGCAGCAATATCGACAATGATGGCCGGGGTGGCACCCTGACTGCAGGCCGCAATCGCAAGGCCGAGCACGACAATGTACGAGCGCATTACGCGAGCTTCCCGACGCTCTCAACGAGCTGGGTAACCGCGCTGTCGACCCTCGACCGATCGCTGTTCTGGACGAGTTCGCCGTTGTCGTCGAAGGCCCTGCCGGCGCCCCCCAGCGAAACCTGCGCCGGGAGTACGAACACACCGAGGTTGCCGAGGATCTGGCGCAGGTGAGGCAGGGCACGGATGCCACCGAGCGCGCCCGGCGATGCACCGAGCAGGGTCGCTATCTTGCCGTCGTAGGCAATCAGGCCGCTCTCGTCGCCAGCCTTCCGCGACGCCCAGTCGAGCGCGTTCTTCAACAGCGGCGTCACGGAGCTGTTGTACTCCGGCGACGCGATCAGGAAGCCCGAGTGCTCCGCCATCAGTTTCTTCAGTTTGGCGGCGTTCTCCGGCTCGCCGTGCTCACGCTCCAGGTCCTGGTCGAAAATCGGCATTGGGAAGTCGCGCAGGTTGATGCAACGCACGTCCGCACCCGCTTTCTCGGCCGTGCGGGCCGCGAACTCGACGAGTCTCTGGTTGAACGATTCGCGACGGGCGCTGCCCGAGAACGCGAGAATCCGGGGCTTGCTCATGAACACTCCTGGACGGTGGGGCCAACGGGCAAACGAGGTCGAAAGATACCCGTTCGGCTGGCCGGCGCAAGCGGACAACCCCTTGGTCTGGCTCGCGCCTGCTGCGACAATGTCGACATGGGCGTACGTTTTCTCAAGAAAGTCAGCGAGCGCGTCGAGCCCCCGGGTCTCGAATGGAAGCTCCTGAAACTCATGCCGCGGGCAATGCTGTTCGGCACGCTCGTGCCCGCGCTCCTGTCGCTCGGTGCACGGCTCCTGATTCGCGACGGCCATCCGGCCGATATCGCCAAGCAGGTGCTCTCGGTCGATATCTTCTCGATTGCGCTGCTGATCACCGCCTGGACGGCAATCCTGACCGTCTCCATCGGCTGCATCGTCGTGTTCATCATGAAGGGGCCGGCCTACGAGGCCGACTCCTACTCGATTCCGCACAACAAGCGCAATCGTCTCTGATCACAGCCATGCAACTCGGGCCCGGCAACCTGGTCTATCTCCCGGGGCGCGACGTGCAGCGCTAATGCGTTAAGCTCTGCGCCTCTCCGGCGGGAAACCGGATACGAGGACTTAACAAAACCATGCGATGGAACTGGATTATTGCCGTCGTCCTGTCTTCGCTGCTGATGACGTCGGCGGCGACCGGCAAGACGACCGTCCGCGATTTCAGCGGCACAGGCAGCACGACGACCAACGACTTCGTCGTCGAAGGCCCGTGGCTGCTCGACTGGCGCCTCGACGGCGACTACGAAAACCTGATCGCGCTGGACATCTCGCTGATCGACTCACGGACTGGCCGCCACGTCGGCCGCGTCCTGCACACGAAGTTTCGCGGCAACGGCGTGAAGCTGTTCGAGGAAGGCGGCGTATACCGCCTGAGGATCAGTTCGACCCTCGCCCGTTGGCGGGTCAGGATTCAGCAGATTACCCCCGAAGAGGCGGAGCAGTACACGCCGCGCAAACCGCGCGACTAGCACTAGCTGCCCAGTCCGCGCAGCGGGCTCTCAGCCAAAATAGTCGGGTTCGTTGCCCGACGTCCACTTGATGTTGCAGCCGATGCTGGGCTTCTGGTCCGCGTCGACGGCTCCGCCTGCCAGCGTCCTGTCGATCGCGGCACGCAGGTCGGCGCCGTCGACCGCGATACTGTTCGACGGCCGGCTACCGTCGAGCTGGCCGCGGTACACCAGCCGTCGGTCGGCATCGAACAGGAAGAAGTCCGGCGTACAGGCCGCCTTGTAGGCCTTCGCAACGGACTGGTCCTCGTCGTACAGGTACGGAAAGGTGAAGCCCCACTCGGCGGCTTTCTGCTTCATCTGTTCGGGGCTGTCCGCCGGGTGGGTATTGATGTCGTTCGAGCTGATCGCAATGATCGACACACCCTTTGAACCGTAGTCACTGCCGAGCGCGGCGAGTTGCTCGCGCACGTGCACCACGAACGGACAGTGGTTGCAAATGAACATGACGAGGTGTGCCTTGGCCGACTCGGCGAGCGCGTGAGGCGTTCCATCGGGATCGGGCAGGGAGAACGCCGGCGCCTCGGTGCCGAGCGGGAGCATCTGGGATTCGACCGCAGCCATGGTTGGCTCCTTTTCAGTTCTTGTGATCGGGATTCGGGCGGCATGCACGCTGTATTGTCTTGTGCGATCATGCCGCGATGACACCGCTGAGCGACCAGAAAGCCAATGCCGTACTGAGCATCGCCGCGGTGTTCGTCATTATTTATGGCCTGCAGACGGCAAAAGCAATCCTTATTCCGTTCCTGTTCGCCGCATTCCTCGCCCTGATCACGATTCGGCCGATGCTCTGGCTGCAGCGCAACAAGGTGCCCACGATCGTGGCCGCTCTCGCGATCGTATCCTTCATGATGCTGATCCTGCTGGCCGTGGCGACAATCGTCGGCGCATCGATCGCCGGATTCACGGCCCAGCTGCCCGACTACCAGCAGCAGCTCACCGCCATCATCGACGAGCTCATCCAGTTTGCGATTGCCAACCTGAACGCGGACCCGGAGATCCAGACCATCGGCGATCTCCTGAACCCGGGATTCGCCATGGGCCTGGTCGCGAACCTGTTCACGGCGCTGCGCGGGCTGCTGACCAATGTCTTCCTGATCTTCTTCACGGTCATCTTCATCCTGCTCGAGGCGTCGACGTTCAGCACCAAGGTCGAGGCCGCGTTCGGTCGTGGCGCATCGTCGCTCGACGGGCCGCGCGTGTTTCTCGTCAACCTGGGGCGCTATCTCGGTATCAAGACGCTGGTCAGCGCCGCAACCGGCTTCCTTGCCTGGCTGCTGACCTGGTCGATCGGACTGGACTATCCGCTGCTGTGGGGAATGCTGGCGTTCCTGCTGAACTACGTGCCGACGATCGGTTCAATAATCGCGGCAATTCCGCCGGTGCTGCTGGCGGTCGTCCAGTTCGGTGGAGTCGCCGAGGCGACGGCGACGATGCTCGGCTTCATGGCGATCAACATCACGTTCGGCAATTTCATCGAGCCCCGGCTGATGGGCTACGGCGTCGGTATCTCGCCGCTGGTCGTCTTCATCGGCCTGTTCTTCTGGGGCTGGGTCTTCGGCCCTGTCGGTATGCTGCTGTCCGTGCCGCTCACGATGACGCTCAAGCTGACGCTCGAGAGCGACGAGAGCACCCGCTGGATCGCGATACTTATAGGATCAGAGCGCGACGCGCAGCACGCGCTCGAATTACAGCCGGCCGACGGAGAGCGTTAGCGCTCAGGCGGCGCCGGCTTCGTCGAAGTCATCCGGCTCGGAGCTCTCGAGCTGTTCCAGCAGGTTGATCGCGACGGCGACGAAGTCAGAGTCCGTGATGATGCCCTTGAGCGTTCCATTGCTGACGACGGGCAGGCAGCCAATCTTGTGCTTCTCGAGGAATAGGGCCGCCTGCCTGAGGCTCGCATTCTCGTCGACCGTTGCAATGTCGGTCACCATCACTTCGCTGATGTTGATGTTCGCAGCACGTATCCGGCTGCCTTCGTCGCGCAGCGACGAGTCGCTGGCGGCAAGCACGTCTGTCAAGGTCATTAGCCCGACCAGCGTGTGGTCGGCGTCGACGACGGGCAGGTGATGAATCCGGTGTTCCTGCAACAGCGCGCGGGCCTCGGCGAGCGTCGACGAGGGCGCGATCGTGATCAGGTCGGTCGTCATGATGGCGTCAATACTGAACATGTCGTTCTCCTTGCTGCATGACCAGTCTAGCGCAGGTGCACCGGCGAACCATTGCGATTTACCCGTACTGATTACCCGTACTCTTCAGATAGGCAGCTCGGTGCCGGCCTTTATCGTCTCCATGACAAAGGTCGAGCTGATGTCCGCAAAGTCGACCTCGCGAATCAGCCGCTTGTAGATCTCGTCATAGTGGCGCATGTCCTCTGCGACCACTCGCAGCAGGTAGTCGATGTCGCCGCTCGTGCGATGGCACTCGAGGATCTCCGGTATCGAGGTCACGGCGCGCTCGAAGCGTGCAAACCACTTGTCGCTGTGCTGGCTCGTGCGTACGAACGCGAAGATCATCAGGCCGAAGCCGAGTTCCTCCGGGTCGAGCACCGTGATCCGGCCGCGGATGACGCCCTGGCTCTCGAGTTCACGGACGCGTCGCCAGACAGCTGTTTTGGAGAGTGCGCAGCGGTCGGCCAGCTCGGTCATCGACAGGCTGGCGTCGCGCTGCAGGATTCGTAGGATTTCGCGGTCTTTTTGGTCCATTTGTTCTAAGAAAACCTAAAAAAGCGACCATTCGTTCCACGATGACGCCCCAATCGACAATAAAAAGCAACAAGTTTTCGCGCCTGCTGACGATAATGTTCTCAACGGACAAGGAGGAAACGCATGTCACTGGCGCAGAAGTTCACGGAACACCCCGAGAGCGTGGGCGAGACCTACGGCGAGCATTTCGTCGTGGCGATGCGCTTCAGCCTGAGCCTTTTCAAAGCCGCCTTTGTTTGCGCCGTCCACGCCGTGTTCCCGTGGTTGTTCGAGAAAACCGGCAGCCGCTGCATCACCGAGCTCCACGAGCGCATGGTCAGCCATCGCGCGTCGTCACCCGACGATTCGGCTGAAATCCCGGCCCGCCAGACGTAAGCCTTGCGGAAACTGCGGACGCCGAATCGCGGGCGTCTGTGAAATACTCGCGGCCTTCTGCGGTCCAATCGGACATGACGATGCTGCGCGCCCTGTTACTGCTCCTGGCAATCCTTGCCGTCAACGCTCACGCCGACGAGGCCGTTGCGGAAACGCCGGTCGACGCGACACAGCTCGTTCGCGATGCCGTGAACCACTGGCGTGGCCTGTCGTCCCTGGCCGAGATAACCATGACCATTCACCGCCCCGACTGGGAGCGGACGATGAGCATGCGCGCCTGGACCAAGGGCGATGATAGATCGCTGGTGCGCGTGCTCGAGCCGCGCAAGGATCGCGGCAACGGCACGCTGACCCAGGACAACAGCATGTGGTCGTTCTCGCCGAAGGTGAACCGGGTCATCAAGATCCCGTCGTCGATGATGGGCCAGAGCTGGATGGGCTCGGATTTCTCCAACAAGGACATCGCCAAGGCCGATGACATCATCGACCAGTATGAGCACACACTGATCGGTACCGAGGATCGTCACGAACACACCGTCTACATCGTCCAGTCGATTCCCTTCGAGGACGCGGCGGTGGTCTGGGGTCGCGAGGTGCTGACGATCCGCGACGACTACATCGTCCTCGAGCACCGCTTCTACGACCAGGACAACGAGCTCGTGAAGACCCTGTCGACGCTCGAGATCGAGGACATGGGTGGGCGCACGACCGCGAAGCGGCAGCGCATGACCAAGGTCGAGGATCCCGACGAGTGGACCGAGATCCAGGTGGACACGGTCGAGTACGACCTCGACATCGGCGACAACGTGTTCACGCTGTCGAACCTGAGGAACCCGCGCGACTGACCTATGAACATCATCCTCCGACTGGCGTGGCGAAACCTGTGGCGACAGCCGCGGCGCACGTGGCTCACGACCGGTGCGATGGTGTTCTCGAACGTTCTGCTCGTCTTCATGATCTCGCTGCAGTTCGGCATGTACGGGCTGATGATCAACAATGGGCTGAAGGCGTTCACCGGGCACATGCAGGTACAGGCGCCGGGCTTCATCGATGACGAGAAGATGCGCCAGACAGTTGCGGACGTCGTGCCGTTCGCCGACGAACTGCGCCGCGATCTCGGCACTGACCTGGTCGCCGCGCGCGCGCAGGCCTTCGTGCTGGCGTCGAGCGAAGATCGCAGCTACGGCATCGCCGTGTTCGGCGTGGAGCCGGACTACGAACCCTTGATGTCGAGCATTCCGGGTCTCGTCACGGAGGGCCGCTTCCTTGAGAACGGCGACGAGGCCGGCATCGTCGTGGGAACCACGCTTGCGAAGAACCTGCATGTCGGCATCGGCGACGAGCTGACGGTCCTCGGCAGCGGCGTCGACGGTTCGTTTGCCGCGGCGGTTGTCAACATCGTCGGCATCTTCGATACCGGCATCCCCGACATCGATCGCTCGATCGCCGAAATGCCGCTGGCGTATTTCCAGGACGTGTTCTACATGGACGGTCGTGGCCACCGGATCGTGATCAACGCGCCGATCATCGAGCAGGCGAACGAACTGCAGGCTCGGGCCGAGGCGCTGCTGGCCGGGCGCGACGACGTCGTCCTGCAAGACTGGGACGCACTCGAGCCCGGGCTGAAACAGGCTATCCAGGCGGATATATCCAGCGCGTTTTTCATGTACGGGCTGCTTGCGATCCTGGTCGCGTTCAGCGTGCTCAACACCCAGCTCATGTCGGTGCTGGAACGCACCCGTGAGTTCGGCATCGTCATGTCCCTGGGCCTGAAGCCCGGCCGTCTCGGTCGGCTCGTGATGCTCGAGACCGCCATGATGGGCGTGCTGGGCATCGTGCTCGGCAGCATCGCGGGCGCACTCGTAACCTGGTATTTCAGCGTCAACGGCTTCGCATACCCGGGCATGGAAGAGATGGCCGTGCAGTTCAACCTGCCGGCGCGGATGTACCCGCAGGTGACGCCCCTGTCCGTGCTGATCGGCCCGCTGGTCGTATTCCTGTTCACGATGCTCGCCGCGGTGTACCCGGCGCTGCGACTGCACTGGCTCGAGCCGGTGCAGGCAATGAGGGCCGCGTGATGAACACGCTCAAGGTGCTCGTCATGCTGGCGTGGCGCAACCTGTGGCGTAACCATCGCCGTACCGGAATCATGCTTGCCGCGATCGGTTTCGGCGTCTGGGCGATGATCTTCATGATCGCGCTGACCCAGGGCATGGTAAACGAGATGATCAAGGACGGCATCAGCACGCTGCCCGGCCACGTCCAGGTTCACCACCCTGACTATCGGGACGACCCGAACATCAACAACCTGATACCGGCGTCCGACTCGGCGCTCAGCGAGGCGATGACCGAGGCCGGCTTCGAGACCTGGGCGACCCGCGTCAAGGTGCCGGCGGTGGTGACCAGCGAACGTGAATCGCGCGGCGTGACCCTGCTCGGCGTCGACCCGGGGCGCGAACGCGACTTCTCCTTCGTCGACTACGATGCCGTCGAGGGCCGTTTCCTCGACGCCGTCGACGACCGCGGCGTCGTCATCGGCCGCAAGCTCGCCGAAACCCTCGACACCGAAGTCGGCAAGCGGGTCGTGATCATGAGCCAGGACCCGGACAACGACATTGCGGATCGCGGCTTCCGGGTCGTCGGTATCTACGACGCGAACATGGAGAGCTTCGAGAATACCTACGTGCTGACCGGCAAGACCACGCTGCAGAGTCTATTAAAGGTGGACGATCGGGTGACGGAGGTAGTCGTCGCCGAG
>JASJBG010000203.1 GCA_030066625.1 Woeseiaceae bacterium | reverse complement strand
CGTGTCGTCGACCTGGCGCCCGACGGCTTTACGCAGTGCTTTTTCACCAACTCGGGGTCCGAGTCCGTGGACACGGCACTGAAGATCGCCATTGGTTACCACCGCGCCCGCGGCGAAGGCAATCGCACGCGCCTGATCGGCCGCGAACGCGGCTACCACGGCGTCAACTTCGGCGGCATCTCGGTGGGCGGCATGGTGCCGAACCGCAAGGTATTCAGCCCGCTGCTGTTGCCGGGCGTCGATCACATCCGCGCGACGATGGACCTGGAACACACTGCCTTCAGCCGCGGCCAGCCCGAGTGGGGCGCACACCTGGCCGATGACCTGGAGCGGCTGTGCAGCCTGCACGGTGGCGACAACATCGCGGCCGTCATCGTCGAGCCCGTAGCCGGCTCGGCCGGCGTCCTTCCGCCCCCGGTCGGCTACCTCGAGCGGCTGCGTGAGATCTGCGACCGTCACGGCATCCTGCTGATATTCGACGAGGTCATAACGGGCTATGGCCGCCTGGGTGCCTCGTTCGCGGCCGAGTACTTCGGCGTCAAACCGGACATCATAACGAGCGCCAAGCAGGTCACCAATGGCACGATTCCGATGGGCGCCGTCATCGTCCAGGAGCACATTTTCGACGCCTTCATGCACGGCCCGGCTCACATGATCGAGCTGTTCCATGGCTACACCTACTCCGGGCACCCGGTCGCGGCGGCGGCCGGCCTCGCGACACTCGATGTCTACGAGCAGGAAGGCACCTTCGAGCAGGCGGCGGAGCTCGCCGCACCGCTCGAGGAAATGCTGCACGCCTTCGCCGACCACGAAAAAGTGATCGACGTCCGTAACATCGGTCTCATGGGGGCCATAGAAATGGCGCCGCGCGAGGGCGCCCCGGGGGCGCGTGGCCTCGAGGTGCACAAGAAGTGCTTCTGGGAGGAAGACCTGATGGTCCGCAATGGTATGGACGCCATCCAAATTTCACCGTTCCTGAACTCGAAGCTCGAGGACTGGGAACAGGCCTTTGAAAAGATCCGTCGGGTCATGGACGCCATCGACTGATCTGGAGACCCAAATGAACGCAACACCTGCTGACAATCTCGACGCGGACGAAACGCTCGGCCATTTCATCAACGGTGCAGCGGTTGCCGATGGCGGCCGTTCGCTGCCGGTCACGAATCCGGCCACCGGCCAGGTCGTACGCCATGTCGCACTGGCGGCAAAATCGACCGTGGAAGACGCCATCGCGGCAGCCGAGGCCGCTTTCCCGTCCTGGCGAAATACGCCGCCGGCGAAACGCGCCCAGGTCATGTTCCGCTTTGGCCAGCTGCTGCGCGAGCATGCCGACGCCGTCGTTGCACTTCTGACCGAAGAGCACGGCAAGGTCCTGGACGATGCGATGGGCGAATTTGGCCGCGGCCTCGAAGTGGTCGACTATGCCTGCGGTATTCCGGAGATGCTCAAGGGCGAACACTCTAAGAACGTCGGCCCGGGTATCGACAGCTGGTCGGAGTTCCAGCCGCTCGGGGTCGTCGCCGGCATTACCCCGTTCAACTTCCCCGCGATGGTGCCGATGTGGATGTATCCGATGGCGATTGCCTGCGGCAACACCTTTGTCCTGAAACCGTCGGAGAAAGACCCGAGCGCCCCGCTCTACTGTGCGCGGCTGCTCAAGGAAGCCGGCCTGCCGGACGGTGTCTTCAACATCGTCAATGGCGACAAGGAAGCTGTAGACACGCTGCTCGAAGACCCGCGGGTACAGGCCATCAGTTTTGTCGGCTCGACACCGATCGCCGAGTACATCTATACGACGGGCACGAAGAACGGCAAACGCGTGCAGGCGCTCGGCGGCGCCAAGAACCATGCCGTCGTCATGCCCGATGCGGACATCGATAACGCCGTCAGCGCGCTGACGGGCGCCGCTTATGGCTCCTGCGGCGAGCGCTGCATGGCGATATCGGTCGCAGTGTGCGTCGGCAAGGAAACCAGCGACGCCGTCGTCGGCAAACTAGCAGCAGCGCTTGACGGCCTGAAGGTTGGTGACGGCACCGACACGAGCAATGACATGGGCCCGTTGGTAACGCGCGAGCACTATGAGAAGGTCCGCGGCTACGTTGATCTCGGAGTCGACGAGGGCGCAACGCTCGTTGTCGACGGCCGTGACCTGAGCGTGCCAGGCCGCGAGGACGGATTCTTTCTCGGACCCTGCCTGTTCGACCAGGTAACGGCCGACATGCGCATCTACCAGGAAGAGATCTTTGGCCCTGTGCTGTGCGTCGTACGTGCTGAGTCGGAGGAGCATGCGATGCAGCTCATCGACGGGCACGAGTACGGCAACGGAACCTGCATCTTCACGCGCGACGGCGAGGCGGCGCGCTACTTTGCCGACAACATCAAGGTCGGAATGGTCGGCATCAACGTGCCGCTGCCGGTCCCGGTTGCCTATCACAGCTTTGGCGGCTGGAAGCGCTCACTCTTCGGCGACCTCTATGCCTACGGTCCGGACAGCGTTCGCTTCTATACGCGTCGCAAGACGATCACGCAGCGCTGGCCGTCGGGCGGTGTCCGCGAAAAAGCCCAGTTCGCCTTCCCAAGCAACCAGTAAGTAGAACCCGCAAGCCCGGCTGCGGCGCCTGTCAAAAACCTCACTGCGCGGGTAACATCGGTGCTCTTCCGTTGCGACCGGAGACGCCCGATGAAACCCGCCACCGCTACGCTGTTCTTGCTTCTTGCCCCGCTCGCGCTGGCGCAGGATGCGGAGATCACTTTCAAGTCCACCGAGATTTCGTCGGGCATCTACATGGTCGAGGCCGAGGGCGGCTTCGGCGGTGGCAACATGGCGATCCTCGCCGGCGACAAGCATGTCGCGATGATCGACGACGGCCTGCCGCCGCTGGCGCCGAAGCTGCTGGATCACGTGACCGAGACAGTCGGTCGGCCTATCGAGTTCATGGTCAACACGCACGTTCATGGCGACCATGCGGGCGGTAATGCCCACTTTGCCGAGAGCGGCACGGTCGTGTTTGCGCACGACAACATCCGCAAGAGACTGCTGGCTGACAGCACGGGCGCCGGAGGCCCGGGCGGCTTGCCCGTCGTTACCTTCGGCGACGGCGTGACCTTTCATCTCGACAACGTCGAGGCACGGGTTATCCACGTGCCGACGGCGCACACGGACGGCGACGCGTTCATCTACTTCCCGAAAGCCAACGTCATCCATACGGGGGACGTGCTGTTCCACGCGCTGTTCCCGTACATCGACCTGACTAGCGGCGGAACGGTCGACGGCTACATCGCGGCCCAGAAGGCCATCCTGGACCTCGCCGACGACGACACGAAAATAATCCCGGGCCACGGCGCGCTGACCAACAAGGCGGGCATGCAAGCAGACCACGCGATGCTCGTCGCCGGCCAGGTCGCGGTCAAAGCGCTCGTCGACCAGGGCATGAGCGAGGATGAAGCGGTCGCCGCGAATCCGCTGGCCGAATACGCCGACGATTTCAACTGGGGTTTCATCGACGCCGAACGGATGACCCGGACCATTTACAAAGACCTGACAGCCGGCAACTAGGCGAACGGGCGAGGGAGAAACCAACCATGGACACGAAAAAAACCGCGGACTTCGTCAACGAGATGTGGGACTCATCGATCGTTCCGGAGCTCAGCGACTACATCAAGGTCCCGAACAAGTCACCGCACTTCGACCCTGACTGGGAAGACCACGGGCACATGGAAAAAGCCGTGCAGATGCTCGAAGCATGGTGCCGGACGCAACCGATCGAAGGTATGACCGTCGAGGTCGTCCGCATCGAAGGCCGCACGCCGGTGCTGTTCATCGATATTCCGGGCGACTCCGACGACGTCGTCCTGCTCTACGGTCATTACGACAAGCAGCCGGAGTTCACGGGCTGGGATGACGACCTGCACCCGTGGGAGCCCGTCATCCGTGACGGAAAACTGTACGGGCGCGGCGGCGCCGACGACGGCTACGCGACGTTTGGCTCGCTCACGGCAATCCGCGCACTGAAGGAACAGGGTATCCCGCATGCCCACTGCGTCGTCCTGATCGAAGGTTGCGAGGAAAGCGGCAGCTTCGACCTACCCTTCTACATCGACCTGCTGGAAGACCGTATCGGCGCGCCGGACCTCGTCGTCTGCCTCGACGCCGAGTGCGGCAACTACGACCAGCTCTGGTGCACGACGTCACTGCGCGGCAACCTCACCGGCACGCTGCGCGTCGACGTGATGACCGAGGGCGTACACTCCGGCAGCGCGAGCGGCGTCGTCCCGTCGAGTTTCCGCGTGCTGCGCAGGCTGCTGAGCCGGCTCGAGGACGAGGACACGGGCAAGGTCCTGCCCGAGGCGTTGCATGTCGAAATCCCGGAGCAGCGGATCGGCCAGGCGCATGCAGCGGCGGACACGCTGGGTGCATCGGTGTACGAGAAGTACCCTTGGGCCGTGAGCGATCCACAGCCGAGTGAGTCGCACTACGAACTGCTGCTCAACAATACCTGGCGACCGACGCTGTCGGTAACGGGCGCGGAAGGCCTGCCAACGCTGGTGAACGCCGGCAACGTGCAGCTGCCTTACAACACCTTGAAGCTGTCGTTCCGGCTGCCGCCGACCTGCGATGCGAATGATGCCGCCGCCGCCGTGCAGGCGATCCTCGAAGCCGATACGCCGCCGCTTTGCAAGGTGAGCTTCAACGCCGAGTCAGCGATGGCCGGCTGGAACGCACCGCCGGTAGCAGACTGGCTGGATGCCTCGATGCAGCGTGCCTCGGAAGCCTTCTTCGGCAAGCCGTCAATGTACATGGGCACGGGCGGCACTATTCCGTTCATGGGCATGCTCGGCGAGCGCTTCCCGGAGGCCCAGTTCCTGATTACTGGCCTGCTCGGACCGAAGTCGAACGCGCACGGACCCAACGAGTTCCTGCACATCGAGACGGGCAAGCGCCTGACGAGCTGTGTCGCACAGGTGCTCATGGATCATTACCTGCACCGCAAGGAGATGGCTGCGGCAGCCTGATCGAAGTACCCGTTACGACGTAAACATGATCATGATGCCGGCCGCGACGGCGGAGCCGATGACGCCGGCAACGTTCGGGCCCATCGCGTGCATCAGAAGGATATTCTGCGGATTGGCTTCCAGACCAACCTTGTTGGCGACGCGCGCGGCCATAGGTACGGC
>JASJBG010000001.1 GCA_030066625.1 Woeseiaceae bacterium | reverse complement strand
GGGGACATCGAATGCGGACACGACTGCGCGCGGTAATCACGATTCTTTTTTCAGGTCTGCTGGTGCAGGCCTGCGGCGGTGGCAGCAGTTCGCCGCCCCCGCCACCACCGCCGCCGCCGCCGCCGCCCGCCAACAGTGTCCCGGTTGCCAGCGACCAGTCAGTGGCAACCGATCCGGCCACCGCCGTTCCCGGTACGCTGCTGGCCACCGATGCCGACGGCGACACGCTGACCTTTGCAATCGCGACCCCGCCCGCCTCGGGATCGGTATCGCTGACGGCGGCTGATTTCATCTACACGCCCGACCCCGGCTTCGGCGGCGCGGATACATTTACCTTTACCGCTTCCGACGGCACGGATACCTCCGCCGCGGCAACGGTCACGATTAACGTCAATGCCAGGCCGGTCGCAGCCGGTGCGAGCGTCTCGACCAGCGACATCGTTGCGATCGACGGCAGCGTCTCGGCGACCGACGCCGAGGGCGACGCGGTCACTTTTGCGGTCACGACGCCGCCGACCAAGGGCACTGTCTCCGCGTTCGACGCGGCCACCGGCGATTTCACCTACACACCGGACCCCGCCGAGGACGGGCTCGACAGCTTCGGCGTTACGGCGTCTGACGCGTTCCAGGACTCCGTCGAGGCAACCGTTGATGTCGAGATCTTCCGCTGGGGCGGCACCCTGCAGTTCGGCACGATCGAAGACGACATTACGACGACTGGCGGCATCATGGTCACGCCGGACGGTGGCAAGATCTTCGGTGGCGCCAGCGACGGGGATATCAATGGTGCCGCCAACGCCGGGTTGCGTGACGCCTACGTTCGCAAGCTGGACCGGCGCGGCACCGAGGTCTGGACCTACCGCGTCGGCACGGCGGCGAGCGAGTTTTTCCGAAGCGTACTGGCCGACCCCGGCGGCGACGGTGTCTACGCGTTGCTCACGTCGAGCCCGGAATCGTCGATCTCTGCAGCGAACCCATCGACCTCGACCGTTTACCGCATCGATGACAATGGCAATGTGCTATGGACCGCGCCGGTTGGCGTTGGCAGCGGCGCCCTGTTCAGCAGCGGCTACTGGTCGACGCTGGGCAACGACGGCGACCTTTACGTCATCTCCTGGACGGACGAAGCGCAAAGCAGCGTTATCACTCGCGTGGACGGGGACGACGGCACCGAGATCTGGACCGTTGCGTTCGATGCTTCGACCTTCAACGCGATGACGCCGTTCTTCACGGATTCGGACCGCATCTTCCTGCGCGGCATCGACCCGGACGCGGCGGGCAACCTGATCCTGACCGGCAACTTCTTTGAAGACCCGAACAACGCGACCCGCGGCTGCGGCAACAGCTGTACGTTCATCGCCAGCATCGACACCGATGGCAACCTGCTCTGGTCCCGCGAGATACCGTCGGTTGCGACCACGGCCTGCGGCACGGTTACCAGTTTCCGGTACTACCGCTCGACGGTGCTTGCCGATGGCTCGCTGGTCATGATCGGCTTTACCGACCCGTTCGTCGGCAGCGGCAACGGCCTGGTTGCCAACTACAATGCGGATGCAACGGCGCTCAACTGGAGCTATTGCGACGACACCGGCGGCGACGAATCGACAATCTTCACGCCGGCCTATGTCGCCTCTGACGGCGGCATACTGGTGTACAGCAGGATCATCCGTGACCCGGACCCGATAACGGGTTTGGAGGTGGCAGATACGCTGGTAACCAAGCTGACAACGGCGGGAGCGGTCGTGTTCCGTCGCGAGTTCCCGGCCGTCCGCAACGATGGCACGGGTGCCGAGCAGTTTGCCGGCAGCATTGTCGAAGACTCGCAGGGGCTTTTGTACCTGACGGGCTGGATTTCCGGTGAGTTGTTCCCTGGTGCCACGATTGGCGGGGAAGACTCATTTATGCGGCGCCTGGACGCGGGCGGTAACGCGCAGTAGCAAGTTGCCGGGTAGCCGCTTCGGCGGCTACTCAGTTTCCTTCTTCTTTTTCTTACCCTTGCGGTCCTTGCCGGACTTCTTGTCGAGCGCCTCCTGGTGCACGACCTTGTTGATCTTCCACTGCTGGGCAATCGACAAGAGCGTATTCGTTACCCAGTAGAGCACCAGGCCCGACGGGAAGAACGCGAAGAACGCCGTGAACATGATCGGCATGATCTGCATGACCCGCGCCTGGACCGGGTCGGCCGGCGCCGGGTTGAGCTTTTGCTGGAACAGCATGGCTGCACCCATGATCAGCGGCAGGATGAAGAACGGGTCACGCGAGGACAGGTCCGTGATCCACAGCGCGAACGGAGCCTGGCGCATCTCGACGGACTCGACGAGCACCCAGTAGAACGCCAGGAAGAACGGCATCTGGATGAGTATCGGCAGGCAACCTGCCGCCGGATTGATCTTCTCGCGCTTGTACAGGTCCATCATGGCCTGCGACAGCGCCTGGCGGTCGTCCTTGTAGCGATCCTGCAGAGCCTTCATACGAGGCTGGAGTTCGCGCATCTTCGCCATCGAGCGGCCGCTCGACTCACTCAGTCGGTAGAAGACGAGCTTGATGACGATCGTTACGCCGATGATGGCCCAGCCCCAGTTGCCCACGAACTTGTAGATCCACGACAGGAGCCAGAACATGGGCTGCGACAGTATCGTCAGCCAGCCGTAGTCGACGGACAGCGTAAGCCGCGGATGGACTTCGCGTAGCTGTGCCTGCAACTTCGGGCCGACGAACAGCGTACGCGTGAACGTGTCGGATGCGCCGGGTGCGATGCTGCGTGCCGGCGATTCGATGACGCTCGCGGTCATGATGTCGTCGCGAACCTGTACCTGGATCGTATTGGTCGTGCCCTCTGCGGGGACGACGGCACTCAGGAAGTGGTGCTGCAACGAGGCCACCCAGCCATCGTCCGTCGTGATCTGGAAAGTTTCCTTGCGCAGATCGTCGCGGTCGAGTTTCTCGGCGCCTTTGCCGTCGAAGACCTGCGGGCCGTCGAACGAGTAGGAGTCGACGTTGAACATCGAGCGCTCCGGGTCCCTCGAGCGCCTTAGCGCCTGCGTCACCTGGTCGCCGACCCAGGCTGAATCGGTGCCATTGGTGACCGTCTGCTCGACGCCAATCGCGTAGCTGTCACGCCGAAACGTAAATCGCTTTTCGACCGTCAGCCCGCTTTCGTGCTGCCAGGTCAGCGGCACGACGATCTCGTCGTCGTCACCGAGTTCGAAGGACTCGCCCGTCGTCTCAAAGACGCTTGCGCGGTCAGGGGCCGCCTGGCCATCGACGGCTCGCAGCCACGAGCGAATAAGCCCGAGGTCGTCTATTTGCGGAGACAAGAGCTCGACCAGCGTATCCGGGTCGTCCTTGGCAACCGGGTACTGGAGCACAACGGCGCGCTGCAGCACACCACCGACCGGGTTTATCTCAATCTCGAGAACGTCGGTTCGGACGGTAATGATCGGCTGCGGTTCGGCGGTCTCGGTGATGGTCGCATCGACGGGGGCCTGCGGCGTACCGACAGCCGGCAGCGTGTCATCGGTCGACGAAACGGCGGGCAGGTCATCGACCGGGGCCAGCGGATCGACGGTTTCCTCGACGGCAGGTGCGGGCGGGACCGGCTGCGGGCCGTAGTCCTCCATCCAGGTCTGCCAGGTCAGGTACGCCATGATGGCGAAGAAACCCCAGATTAGAAGTCGTTGATTGTCCATGTGACCCTAGTTTTTATGTGCCTTCTTATCTTGCGCCGGGGCGCGGCACCGGCGCCAGTGGGTTTCGAGGCTCCGGAACAGCTCGCGGTTGCCGGTCTCGGCGGCGGCGGGCTGGTTCATGACGACGATGTCCAGGCCTTTCAGTGCTTCCTTGTGGTGCCGGAATGACTCGCGGACGATGCGCTTCAGGCGGTTACGTCCGCTCGCCTTGCGGCAGTGTTTCTTCGATATCGCGAGACCGAGTCGAGCCTGGTCCGCTTCGGCCGGCCGGCACAGGACGGTGAAGTAACGGTCCCTGCTGCGGCGAGCCTTCTCAAAGACACGCGAAAACGCCACAGAATCCGTGAGCCGGTTTGAGCGTCTGAACCGGTACGGATTGCGGCGTTCCAAATCGGTTTCTGGGGGTGCCGTCCGACGAGCGCGTGGATCTACGGCGTCAGCTTGGCACGGCCCTTGGCGCGGCGGCGCTTAAGCACGAGGCGGCCGGCCTTCGTCGCCATACGGGCGCGGAAACCGTGCGTCCGGGCGCGCTTCAGTTTGCTGGGCTGATAGGTACGTTTCATTGGCCTTTACCCTGAATTTCGGCGGGCAATCCGGCCCGTCTCGACGAAAGGGCGGCAAGGGTACGCGGGCACTCAGAAAGAGTCAATAGAGCCCGTCATTATTCGGTTTTCGCCGGGGTATTCGGCGCCGCGAGGCGTGTGGCGGGGCCGGGAAAAGCCGTATAGACTGCCCGGTCTTTCTGCGCTGAAATTGTGCCTTAGCGCGCACTTTTGTTGGCGCTGGTTTTGGGGGACTCCGTTGCCGGGCGAATCAAGCTTATGGACTCGTTGCATCCGCAATCTGCAGGCGGAGCTGCCCGAGCAACAGTTCAACACCTGGATCCGGCCGCTGCAGGCGGTTGAGCAGGATGGTCAGATCCGGCTTCTGGCGCCCAACCGCTTCGTGGTCGACTGGCTGCAGGAACATTACATAGGCCGGATTCTCGAGATCGTGAACGGCGCCGGCGCGGATGCGGAGGTGGTCGTCGAAGTCGGCTCCAGGGAGCCGTCTGCCGAGCCTGCGGCTTCCGGGTCACCGCGGCCACAACCGACCAAAATAAGAACCGCGGCCCCCACCGTCGCGTCGCGGCTGAACCCGAGTTTCACATTCGAGACCTTCGTCGAGGGCAAGAGCAACCAGCTCGCGAGGGCAGCGGCCAGCCAGGTCGGGGAGAACCCGGGCAAGTCTTACAACCCGCTGTTCATTTACGGGGGTGTTGGCCTCGGCAAAACCCACCTTATGCACGCGGTCGGCAATTCGATACTCGACGCAAAGCCCGATGCGCGGGTGGCCTACGTGCACTCGGAGCGATTCGTGGGTGACATGGTCAAAGGCCTGCAGCACAACAAAATATCCGAGTTCAAGCGCTCCTACCGATCGCTCGATGCGCTGCTCATTGACGACATCCAGTTTTTCGCCGGCAAGGAACGCTCCCAGGAGGAGTTTTTCCACACGTTTAACGCGCTGCTGGAAGGTCAGCGACAGATTGTGCTGACCTGCGATCGCTATCCGAAGGAGGTCAATGGCCTGGAGGAACGGCTCAAGTCACGCTTCGGCTGGGGGCTGACGGTCGCGATCGAGCCACCGGAACTCGAGACCTCGGTGGCCATCCTCATGAGCAAGGCTGCGGCGGAGCGAGTCGAGCTCCCCGAGGAAGTCGCGTTCTTTATCGCCAAGCGAATCCGTTCGAACGTTCGGGAACTCGAAGGCGCACTGCGACGCGTGATCGCAAACTCGCGATTCACCGGCCGGCCGATTAACCTCGATTTTGCAAAAGAAGCGCTTCGGGACCTGCTCGCACTGCAGGACCGGCTCGTATCGATCGAGAACATTCAGAAAACCGTCGCGGATTATTACAAAATCCGCGTCGCGGACCTGTTGTCGAAGAAGCGCAGCCGGTCAATTGCCAGGCCACGCCAGGTCGGAATGGCACTGGCGAAGGAGCTGACTAACCACAGCTTGCCTGAAATCGGTGATGCGTTTGGTGGTCGCGATCACACAACGGTGCTGCACGGTTGCCGGCGAATCGAGTCCTTGCGCGAGACGGACAAGCGTGTTGATGACGATTATTTGAATTTGTTGAGAACTTTGACAGGATAGTGTGGATAAGCGGTGAATAACGCTGCAGCGAAAAACAATCCACAGGCTACGCACAGCGCATCAGCCGTGTATCCCGATTTTTCAAACCCGACTTTGTTAGTCTAAGCTACTGATTTAAATAGAGTTAGTAAAGTTATACACAGGCATTGCCGGGCTTAATAATTACTATAAATAGTCTATTTCCAATATTTATTAACAGGTGG
Source organism: Woeseiaceae bacterium (assembly GCA_030066625.1). Taxonomy (GTDB): domain Bacteria; phylum Pseudomonadota; class Gammaproteobacteria; order Steroidobacterales; family Woeseiaceae; genus UBA1847. The sequence continues at coordinate 86,346 of JASJBG010000001.1, read as the reverse complement.
AACCTATGAAATTGAGCGCTTCGCGCGACGTGCTCCTGAGGCCGTTACAGGCGGTGATCGGGGTCGTGGAGCGTCGACAGACGATGCCGATACTGTCGAACGTCCTGCTGGTTGCCAGGAACGGAGAACTTTCCGTAACGGCGACGGATCTCGAGGTCGAGCTCGTCGCCAAGACGGAAGTCGATGTCGAAACGGGCGGTGAAATCACTGTATCTGGCCGGAAGCTGCTTGATATCGTCAAAGCACTGCCGGATGGCGCCGAGATCTCTGTTTCCGTCAGCGGCGAGAAAATGGGCGTGCGTTCGGGTCGGAGCAAGTTCTCCCTGGCGACGCTGCCCGCGGCAGAGTTTCCTACGGTGGAGGACATCAAAGCCGGGCAGACCATTACGGTTCCGCAAGACGTTTTGGGCAGGCTGATCGAGAAGACGCACTTTTCGATGGCGCAGCAGGATGTTCGCTATTACCTGAACGGCATGCTCCTCGAGACGGCGGGCAGTTACCTGCGAGCGGTAGCGACCGATGGACATCGGCTGGCGCTTTGCCAAGCGACGCTGGATGGTTCGCTGACGGAACAGCAGGTCATTGTGCCGCGGAAGGGTGTGCTCGAGCTGCAGCGCCTGTTGAGCGGCGAAGGTAACGTTGACATCGAACTGGGTGCTAATCATGTTCGTATCCAGTTAGACGGAATTCGCTTCACTTCGAAGCTGATCGATGGTCGTTTCCCGGAGTATGAGCGTGTGATCCCGCAGGAGTCGAGCAATCAGTTGAGCTCCGACAAAGGCGTATTGCGAAGCGCATTGCAGCGAACGGCGATCCTGTCAAACGAGAAATACCGGGGGATACGCTTGATTATCCGAGACAGTGGCGTGGTCCTTCAGGCGCACAACCCGGAGCAGGAAGAAGCCGAGGAAGAGGTCGAAGTCGAGTACAGTGGGGACGACATCGAAATCGGCTTCAACGTTAACTACCTGCTGGATGCGATCGGCGCGGTTGACGGGGACGACGTGACGCTGTCGGTCGTCGACAGCAACTCGAGCTGCCTGGTTCGCGAGCCGGGCAATGACGACAGTAAGTTCGTCGTCATGCCGATGAGGCTTTAGGAGACAACTGACCGGCCGTGCCCATCGAGCGATTTACGGCGGACAACTTTCGCTGCCTGGAACACGTCAGTTTCGAGCCGGATCCACAGTACAACCTGATCTACGGGGCCAACGCCTCCGGCAAGACGAGCTTGCTGGAGGCGTTGGCGTATCTGGGCCGGGCGAAGTCGTTTCGCGGGGCGCCAGTGACAAGCCTGGTTCGTCATGGGGCTGACAGCTTCGTGCTACATGGGCGTGTAGCGCACGACGGCGTCCAGCACAGCCTGGGAATGCGTAACGGTCGTGAAGGGCTTACGGTCCGAATCGACGGGGATCCTGGCGGTGGAGCCGCGGAGGCCGCGGAAATACTGCCGGTCCAGGTCATAGACCCCGATATTCACGATCTCGTAAGCGGCGGCCCGGAACAGCGCCGGCGGTTCCTCGACGGGGTGGCGTTCCACGTGGAACACGGGTTTCTGGCGCTCTGGCGGCGCTTCCGACGGGCGTTGAAACAGCGAAATGCGGCGTTAAAGGCGGGGGCGGGCGTGGACGCCTGGACGTCAGAATTCCTGGCACGTGCCACGGAACTCGACGCGGCGCGGCGCCACGTGCTCGGTATCAGCGAGCCTGCCCTGGAAGCGCAGGCGAGTGAGTTACTGGGCGGAGAAGTTCGATTCGAGTATCGGCCGGGATGGTCGGTAGACCTCTCGCTGGAGGAGGCGGTGCGCGGCAGCCTGGAGCGGGATCAGCAGCAGGGCAGCACGCAGGTAGGTCCGCACCGCGGCGACATACGGCTCGTTTACGATGATCGGCAGGCGAAGCGGCTGGTGTCCCGGGGTCAACAAAAACTGCTCGGTTGTTCGATGATCCTGGCTGCGACGGAGATAGTACAGACAGCGCTGGAACGGCCGTTGCTGCTGTTGGTCGACGATCCGGCTGCCGAACTGGACAGGGATTCGCTGGGCCGTCTCACGGCCGGAATAGCCGGACTAGGCTCCCAGGTCGTCGTGACCTCGCTGGAGGCGGACACTCTTCGGCTGCCGGCAGATCCCGCCGTGTTCCACGTGGAACACGGGGTGCTGTCACCGGCCTGAATCCGCGTCGCGAGGCGGTCGAAATCCGCCGTGGCCGCCCCAATCTCAGACGCTGTTCGGGAGCAAGGCCCGGCCCTGAAAAACCCCGGTTTTTAGCCGCTTCGCGGGTGCTTCGAAAGGCCCCGTTTTGGTATAATTTGCCGGTTACCGCCCGAGAGAATTGCATGACGGACGACACAGAATATACCTCCAGTAATATCAAGGTCTTAAAGGGCCTTGAGGCTGTTCGAAAACGGCCGGGAATGTACATCGGCGACACCGATGATGGCACCGGTTTGCACCACATGGTTTTCGAGGTCGTCGACAACTCGATCGACGAAGCGCTGGCCGGTTTTTGCGACGTCATCAACGTCACGATTCACGCCGACGAGTCGGTAACGATATCCGACGACGGCCGCGGTATTCCGGTGGACCTGCACCCGGAGGAAGGCCGTTCGGCGGCGGAGGTCATCATGACCGTGCTGCACGCCGGCGGTAAGTTTGACGACAACTCCTACAAAGTCTCGGGCGGCCTGCACGGCGTCGGCGTGTCCGTCGTCAACGCGCTGTCCGAACACCTGGTGCTGACGATTCATCGCGAAGGCCAGATCCACCAGCAAGAATACGTCCACGGCGAGCCGCAGGCGCCGCTCGCCGTGGTTGGCGAAACGGATCGCACGGGGACGACACTTCGCTTCAAGCCCAGCGCCAAGACCTTTACGAATATCGATTTCCACTACGACATCCTTGCTCGCCGGCTGCGCGAGCTGTCGTTCCTGAACTCCGGTGTCCGTATTCATCTCGTCGACGAGCGCGACGAGCAGGAAGACATTTTCGAGTATGAAGGCGGTATCCAGGCCTTCGTCGAGCACCTGAATCGCAACAAGACGCCGATCCACAACACCGTGTTTCACTTCACGGCGATGAGAGACGATGTCGGCGTTGAGGCCGCGCTGCAGTGGAACGACGGCTACCAGGAAAACATGTTCTGCTACACGAACAACATCCCGCAGCGCGACGGCGGTACGCACCTGGCCGGCTTCCGCACGGCGTTGACGCGGACGCTGAACTCGTACATCGAAAAAGAGCTGTCGAGCCGCAAGGACAAGTTTACGCCGTCGGGCGACGACGCTCGCGAGGGACTCACGGCCGTCCTGTCGGTCAAGGTGCCCGACCCGAAGTTCTCGTCGCAGACCAAAGACAAACTGGTTTCTTCTGAAATTAAAGGCATCGTGGAACATGCGATGGCAGGACGCCTCGAGGAGTTCCTGCTCGAGCATCCCGCCGAAGCCAAGGCGATCGTCTCCAAGATCATCGATGCGGCACGCGCCCGCGAGGCTGCCCGCAAGGCTCGTGAGATGACCCGGCGCAAGGGCGCGCTGGACGTTGCCGGGCTCCCCGGCAAGCTGGCCGACTGCCAGGAGAAAGACCCGGCTCTGTCGGAGCTGTTCCTGGTCGAGGGTGACTCTGCCGGCGGCTCGGCGAAGCAGGGACGCGACCGGCGCACCCAGGCCATCCTGCCGCTCAAGGGCAAGATCCTGAACGTCGAGAAGGCGCGTTTCGACAAGATGCTGTCGTCAGCCGAGGTCGGCACGCTGATCACGGCGCTCGGCACCGGCATTGGTCGTGAGGACTTCGATCCGGACAAGCTGCGCTACCACCGTATCATCATCATGACCGACGCGGATGTCGACGGCTCCCATATCCGCACGCTGCTCCTGACGTTTTTCTACCGGCAGATGCCCGAACTCATCGAGCGCGGCCACGTCTACATCGCGCAGCCGCCGCTCTACAAGATCAAGCGCGGCAAGCAAGAGGTCTACGTCAAGGACGACACCGAGCTGTCGAACTACCTGATGAACGCGGCGCTCGACAATGCGGAGCTGCACGTTAATGCGGAAGCACCGGCACTCGCCGGCGCCGCACTCGAGTCACTGGCAACGGAGTTCATCGCCGTTGAGAACATCATCCAGCGCCTGGCCGGGCGCTACGATGAGACCGTTCTGCGGGTTTTGCCCACGCTGCCGGAGGTCGACGCCGAGGACCTGGACGCGCTGGAGACCTGGACCGAGTCGCTGTCGGCGGCGTTGCCAAAGTCGACCGGCGACCGGGTACAAAACGGCAACGGCGGCAGCTATACGGCGTCGCTTGATCGCGGCGACGAAGACGGCGAGGGCGTCCGCATCGGTATTACCAAGGTCCAGCACGGTATCGGTGCCACTCGTTATATCCCTCGAGAGTTCTTCGAGACCAACGAGTACCGGCACATCATGGCACTTGCCAGCAAGCTCAATGGCCTGCTCGACGACGGCGCGTTCGTAAAGCGCGGCGAGCGGCAGTCGCCTGTCGACAGCTTTGCCGAGGCTGTGGACTGGCTGATGAGCGAGGCTCGCCGCGGGCAGTCGATCCAGCGCTACAAGGGCCTCGGTGAAATGAACCCGGAACAGCTCTGGGACACGACCGTTAACCCCGAGACGCGCCGACTGATGCAGGTCAAGATCGAGGATGCCGTCAAGGCGGACGAGATCTTTACGACGCTGATGGGCGACCAGGTCGAACCGCGCCGCGAGTTCATCGAAAAGAACGCACTGACGGTAGCCAACCTCGATGTCTAAGCTCACCGTCTGACGTTTCCATGCCATTCAACCGTACGCTCGTTCACACGATCGTCCTGTTCCTTGCGCCGGTCATCGTGGCCGCGTATGGATGGAGCGTGCCGGCTGCGGTCCTGCTCGTCATCCTGTTGCTGGCCTGGCGCTGGCTGATCGTCATGAGCCACTGGGTAAAGCCTGCGCAGCGGCCGGCGCTCGAGCTCGAGACAATCTCGGCCTCGCACTTCGTCGAAAAAGTGCGCTGGAACAAGGACGTCGCCGGCATCGAGTACACGGAACGACCCGCTGGCGGCACCCTTGGCGCGTTCTACCTTGGCCGAACGGTGCCGCGGCTGAACTTCCGCACCGGCGCCGTGCGCTCGCAGATCGGCAACTCGCCCGAAATACTGCGCTACCTCTGGGGAGCCTACGGCAGCAAACTCGGCGAGCGGGCGGCACACCTCGAACCCACGGCCGACCGTATCGACTTCGAAAAACGCATCGACCGCTACGGCGCCAACCTGCAGGTCTGGGTCTACCATCACCTGCTCGTCGATCGCGAGCTGACCCTGAAAGCCTGGGGTGCGAACAGTCCGGATGTACCCGGGTGGCAGCGCTGGCTGTTGACGCTGTTGTTTCCCGTGCAGGCCTCGCTCATCCGCCGGTCGTTTCGCATCACGCCCGATCACGTTGAGAAATCGCGTCACCATATCGACGAACTGCTTGCGGACGTCGACCTGAAACTCGCCGATGGCCGCGCATCGATACTCGGCGGCGACGAGCTCAACTACACCGATTACGCCTTTGCGGCGATCAGCGGCCTATGGCTGCAGCCGGACAACTATGGTGGCGGTCGCGCTGACGCGGTCCGCATCAATTACGATGAGGCAACCCCGGGAATGCGAGCGGACATCGACAAGTGGTCGGAGGACCACCCGCGAGTCGTCCGTTGGATCGAGGCGCTGTACGAAAGCCGCAGCGGTCCCGCGACGTGATGCCCGCACTTTCATCGGGTGGCGCGGTGATCGCGGGATGCATCGCAACGACCCTGCTGTCCGGCTGCGCGCTATTCGAGCAAGAACAGCTGGAGTTCGACGAGCTGCCGCCGAAAGTGCAGGAAACCAAGATCTACCTGCAGACCGTGCAGCCGGAAAAGGTATTCTCGCTGAGCTACATCGAGCCGCTTCGTTACGAGGTGATCAACGTCATGTACGTGCTGATGGAGAGCCAGGGCGACCGCTACCTGCTGGAGCTCGAGACCATTTGTCGCCCACTCAGGTCCCCGGATATCTTCGCCGACATGGCGGATCGCCGCAGTATCCGCGGGCGAATTCGCGCCGGCATTGATACGATTCGCGGTTGCCGGATCGAAAACATCTACAAACTGCCGCCACTCGACGAAACCCCCGGCCGCGATCCGGGTCAGATCACTACGCCGACTGAAGACGGAGACTCGCAGGAGCCCCAATGAAGAAACCCGTGCTCATCCTCGCCGCGACACTCGCCGTGGGCGCTTGTTCCACCGGCTACGACCCGCAGGAAATCGAGGCCGTACGCGATTTTGTCTCCGCCGCCGAGCTCGAGCCCGTCGACCAGATCCGGGTTCGGCAGCTGAGCTACAGCTACGTTAACGACCGCTACGTCATCATCAAGACGCGCAAGGCCGACTACCTGGTCGAACTCCGGCGCGACTGCTTCGAGCTTCGGCGCCAGGACTTCACCTACGAGATGGTCGACCGGCGCCAGGACACCAACGTTCTAAGGGCGCGTTTCGATACGATCCGCGGCTGCCCGATCGGGGCGTTCTACGAGATCACCGACGCTCAGCGCAAGGAATTGAAAGACCTCGGCGATGCACCGGGGGAGGAAGTCTTCATACCTGACGAAGACGAGAAGTAATCCAGAGGTAAACCAACGTGAAACGACTAATGACAGCTGCTGTCGCACTGATAGCACTGGCTGCCTGTGGGCAGCAGGGCGGCGAGCCCGCAACCGAAGCCACGGCGATGGCCGAAACGCTAGTCTCCGGGCTCGCGCTCGAGAACATGGACAAGCAAGTCCATCCGGGCGACGACTTTTTCAGCTACATGAACGGCGCGTGGATCGATAACACGGAAATCCCGGCCGACCGCGCGACGTACGGCGGCTTCGGAATCCTGCGCGACGACGCTCAGGAAGACGTCAAAGCCATCATCGAGCGCTCGGCGAGCGGCGATTTCCCGGTCGGCAGCGACGAGCAGAAGGTCGGCGACCTGTACAAGTCCTATCTCGGCATGGAGACGCGCAACGACAAGGGCCTCGGACCGCTGCAGCCCGAGCTCGACCGTATCGCCTCCATCGAAAGCTACGAGGACCTTGCGGTCTACTTCGCCGCGGCCGTCAAGCGCGGCATCGGCGTACCGTTCGTGCTAGGCCAGTACGCGGACATGAAAGACCCCGAGTACTACATGATCTACACGTGGCAGTCCGGACTCGGGCTCCCCGATCGCGAGTTCTATTTCAACGAGGACGAGAAGTCCGTCGACATTCGCGACGAGTACGTAGCCCACGTCGAGAAGATGCTCGATATGGCTGGCCAGGCAGACGCCGGCGCCGCCGCACAGGCGATCATGGCGCTTGAAACTCGCATGGCCGGCGCGCACATGAAGAAGGAAGAGGCGCGTAACTTCGCGAAGAACTATTCCAAGATACCGCTCGACGAGCTCGGCGAGCTGATGCCGAACTTCAACTGGGACGGCTACATTGCGGAAGCGGGCATCGGCGACATCGACGGCCTCGTCGTCCTGATGAACGATCACATGGCCGCGCTCGACGGCATTATCGTCGACACGGACCTCGACACGTGGAAGACCTATCTCAACTGGGTTGCGCTCAACACCATGGCGAGCCGGCTCGACGAGAGCTTCGACAAGCAAAACTTCGAGTTCTACGGTCGCGTACTGGCCGGCACCGAGGAGCAGCGGCCGATGTGGCGCCGCGCCGTCACCACGGTCAACGGCACGCTCGGAGAAGTCGTGGGCAAGGTGTACGTCAAAGAGCACTTCCCGCCCGAGGCCAAGGCGCGCATGGGCGAGCTGGTCGACAACCTGATTCTCGCTTACGAGAAGAGCATTAACGAGCTCGACTGGATGGGTGAGGCAACCAAGGTGGAGGCACTCGACAAGCTGTCCAAGTTCACGCCGAAGATCGGCTACCCGGACGAGTGGCGCGAGTACGACTTCGACATCCGCGCCGACGACCTGTACGGCAACCTGGAGCGTGCGACGATAGCCGAGTACGCTCGCCAGCTCGAGCGCCAGGGCGGACCGGTCGACCGGACCGAGTGGGGCATGACGCCGCAGACGGTCAACGCCTACTACAGCCCGGCGTTGAACGAAATCGTCTTCCCGGCCGCCATCCTGCAGCCGCCGTTCTTCAACCTCGAGGCTGACGATGCCGTCAACTACGGCGCGATCGGTGCCGTGATCGGCCACGAAATCGGCCACGGCTTCGATGACACGGGCAGCACCTTCGACGGCGACGGCAAGCTGCGCAATTGGTGGACCGACGACGACCGCGCCGAGTTCGAGAAGCGCACCGGCAAGCTCATCTCGCAGTACGACGCGTTCGCACCGTTCGATGATCTGCACGTCAACGGCGAGTTTACGCTGGGCGAGAACATCGGTGACCTCGGCGGCATCACGATCGGGCTCCTGGCCTACCAGATGTCGCTCGATGGCGAAGAGGCGCCGGTCATAGACGGCTACACGGGAATCCAGCGCGTATTCCTGGGCTACGCTCAGGTCTGGCGCAACAAGTACCGCGACGAGGCGCTCAGGAACCAGATCCAGACGAACCCGCACGCACCGTCGAAGTACCGGGCAAACGGTGCCGTCCGCAATGTTCCCGAGTGGTACGAGGCATTTGACGTAAGCGAGCAGCACGCGCTTTATCTCCCACCTGAGGAACGCGTCAAGATTTGGTAGCCGCGCATTGGCTAGACTCGAAGGGCGTCCTCATAGGGCGCCCTTTTTGTTTGCCTCGAGAGGACGGCAAATGAACGATGCCAACACGATTGCAGGTCTCTGGCAGCGGCTAGAGACGTGGGCAGAGGCCAACAATGCGGCCGAAATGCTCAAGGAATTGAACCCCGGTGCCAGCGAAGACGAGATCGACGCCCTTGAAGAGGCGTTTGGTCACGCGCTACCGAAGCCATACCGCGATAGCCTCGCGACGCACAACGGCGAGCATGACGGCTGGCCGTGTCGCGTGTTCGCGGACATGGGCGACTATCTCGACACGGCAGGGACTGTGGAAAACTGGCAGATGCTCCTGCAGATCACCGCGCGGGAGCGGCGCAAGTTCAACGAGGCAGAGCTTGCCGAGCAGCTTGCGGAGGATCTGATCGACGTCGAGGGCCCCGTTCGGCCGCTACCCTGGAGTCCGCACTGGCTGCCGATCCTGGTCTGCAACGGTGATGTTTACTGGGCGCTCGACTATGAGCCCGCCGAGGGCGGTCAACCGGGGCAGGTAATCCGGATGGACCCGGAATGCGGCTCCTGGAGCGTCGTCGCGCCAGACTTCGAGACCTTCTTCCGCGAGTACGTCGAGGCCCTGGAAGCCGGTGAGTACGAAGTCCAGGACGGCCTTGCGACCAAGGAGCCGTATGACCCGGAAGAAGAGGCCGCGGCGGCGATGGTGCATGCCGCCTTCGACGAGGCGCCCGGTAAAGAAGACCTTGCAGGAATGGCGACTGGCGACACAGCCCAGGTCGTCGGTGCCCGACATGGAACCGTCAAAGGCGATCGCTGTGAGCTATGGATTCGTGGTGGCGCAATCAAGCTGCGCGGCTCGCTTCGTGGCTCGAATTTCAACCAGATGCTGCGCGTAACGATACGCATCGGCCCGCGCCGCGGCTTCGGCCTGCTCGGCCCAGTACACGAGATTATCGAGTGGGAGTTCGTCAAGTGATTCGCGAGATCCTGAGCCGCACTCTCGGCGCCGTCATGATCGGCCTCGGACTGTTCCTGTTCTACGATGTGCTGAGCTCGATGTTCTCCGAATGGCGATGGGGCTACCTGCTCAGCCTGCTCGCCGGCGTCGCGCTCGGCCTGTTCGGACTTGCACGCCTGTTCCCCGGCCAGCCGCCGCTTGCGATCGGCAACGACGAGCCGCTGATGGACGCCGCGATGGAACGCGCGCAGCGCGAGCTCGGCCGCTTCAAACAGGGTGTCGCTGAGGGTCGCAAGGAGGCGCTGATCAAGTACGCGATCAAGACTGGCTACGGCGAGAACGAGCACGTCTGGGCGATCGCGCACGCGTTCGACGGCGACGATGTCGTGACCTCGCTGGCCAGCCAGCCCGTGGGCCAATACGATGACAAAGTCGAGCGCAAACGCATCCCGGAGAAAGACATCGAGGACTGGATTCTGATCAACGACGACGAGTCCCTCGAAGGCGGCTTCACGCAGATCGCGATGGCGAAGATCTACAAGCGCGACAAGGGCTATGTGCCCTACGCGATCAAACAGGGCCTTTCGAATTTCGTCGACCTGGACGATCCGGAGCTGGCGTGAGCCAGTCCGTCTGGCGCTGGATCCGCTCGATATTCAGTCGCGGCGGCAGCGATCAATTCGACGCGATCAAGCCGGACGTCGAGAAGCTGCTCGCAACCCCCGTCGATTCCGACGCTGACCGGGACGCAGTCGACGAGCAGGTCGTCGCCGTCCTTGAGCGCCTGAACGACGAGATCAATCGCATTCGCAGGGCCGCGAAGGGCTACCCGAAACGCGGCGGAATGGCGGCGACGGACTGGATGGAAGGGGTCGGATTCGCTGACCTGAGCTGCGCGCTGTACGAGCACTTTGAGCGGTCGGGTTGGCTACAACGGGCAGAGAATGCCAGTGCGCTGTGGGCGAAAGCGGTCCTTGCCGTCTGCTCGCACTACCACCACATGGTCGGTCCGGCGATGCTCGCCAACGCTGATTGCCAGGAGCGACTTGGCAATGTCGACAGGGCCACGCATATGTATCGCGCAGTGGTCGGTGACTTCGAGTTTTTGCTCGACGACTACACCGAGGGTGAAACTGTAGAGCTCGACGAAGACTCACGAACCGCCATCGAATCGCTCGACACCGCGGTAAGCCGCTTGCTCGAACTGGAACCCGCCGCGCCGGACACGTCAAAGCTCGAGCGACTTCGGGCGCGAACGGGCACGGCTCTCGGTCGAACCTGACAGAGCACTGGGCTTCGCCCCTACCGGGATGGCCAGTACGTAATGTGTTTTACATTCATGTTTTCGGCCAACTGTAAAAGGCCGCTACGATTGACTGAAATCAAACAACCTGGGGCTTCACTCAAAGAAGTCGGCGTTTCCTCGAGGAACCCCTGCGATCCAAGCATGGAAACCACGGACGCAATGAGCTTTTGCTTGTTGGCTAATTCCAGTGCGATGACCTCGTTCGTACGGCGCTCGGGGATACCTTCGAAGTCCATATCAAAGGTAATCCAAAGAGTGATAAGACCGCGTTTTTCGGCCTCAATTGCCAAACGCTTCAGGCTCGTTTTCGATTCTTCGGTCAAATCACCGTCAATCGAACGATAGATTACTATCTCGTCGAGCGTAGGCGTGGCTGGGGCGACTCCGCCCAAGAAAATTAAGCATAGTGCAGCGACTTTAACGACCTTTACCATTGTGACCCTCCACCGCAGTTCCCAACTGCGACCTTGATCACCCAAGCGGATGGCCCGAAAATGCTTAGTGTCCGTACGCGCATCTCCATTTGGGGACTGCTCGTCGGGCTTGGCAAGCATGTTTCATCACCGTCGTACCATGGCTGCCACGAGCCTCCCAATCGGCGCTCGGCCTCGAAAATGGTGCCAGGATCATACGTGATAGTGTCAAAGGTTCCGGTAAAAAGATTCAACGAGCCATTACACCCGTCGAAATTTAGAGCAACGATTTGTGGTGCTTGGGACACTTGACCGACGATCGCTTCAAGGAGTGACCCGGGCAAGATATCTTCCCACTTTTCCCCGGTGTTTCTATCACCCACCAGTGGGACCTGAATGGCTGGGATTCTCCCGACAGTAGCGATTACTCGAATGTCATACACTCCCCCAGGCGTTGACTCAGGCGGAAAGTGAGTGTTCATTATGTCCACGACTTGGCCAGAAATAATGGTGGCCCGTGCTTCATCAGGGAGCTTGAGCTGGTTCCTCGAGAGTACAACACCGATTGTGACTTGGATGCCGTCGGAGGGGTCTGAATCTCCGCTAATCAGAGTCGGAACCTGAGCCATCACTTGTGCGGAGGCCATGAATAAAGCAATTCCAATGGTTAGCGTCAGTGTTCGCAAAGCTCTCCCCCGGTTCTGAGAAAGAATCACATCAAGCTGCAAGGATCAGAAAACTTGCGCGGTGTTCCGGAAAGATCCTCAAAGCCCGGCATTGGATCAACCTTCCTCGGTTTGAGCCCTACGCTATTTCGAACCGCGTCAATTTCTCCAGCTATTTCTTCGGCTCGTGCACACACGGCTGCGAATCCCTCTGCTGAAACGTCTCTGTCGCGGACCTGCAGGTAGAACGCCATTCTGTTTCCGGGGTCCCCGGCATCGGCGGCAACAAGAAACCAAGCAAGACCCTCGGTAAACCTCTCGACGGTACTTGACGGGTCGTCGCTCGCAATATTTTTGCTTATGTAGTGCGAACCAATGATGTTGGCGGAGTAACTCGATCCCAGTGCAACCGCCCGCTTGTGCAGGTCGAGGCCTTTCTGGACGACGGCGGGATCTAGAGACCCAACAAATCGATCGGCAAGAACAGCTGCTGCCAACGCGTCATTCGCGTCAACGAGGTCTTCTAGGGAATCCGTGGTCAGGCTCTCGTAGGAATGGCTTGGGTAAACGATCCCAGGGCCGGAAGGGAGCTCACGATAATAGCCGTGCTCTAACTCCCACGATCTTCGGCCCTCCACGGGCTCTGCAAAGAAAAGCTCCTCGAGCTTTGCGACCTCCTCCTCCTCGGTCGCCGCCAAGTCTTCGTTGCCAACGCCGCGGGCTTTGTTGATGTCTAGTACCGGTTCTGGCCGTGTCGTTGGGCTGAATGGTTTTTGCAAGATGGTGTACAGCAATCCAGCCGCAACAATCAAAATTACGCCGAAGGCTACTTTCGGGACTCTTGCTGCAGAACCTTCGTCGCGAGACATTTGCTGTTGCCAATAGTGTTGGTTCGAATAACTGGGACTCGAGGCTCTTCGGCTTCACCTCTCCTCGGCTTATACAGCACGACAGGAGCACCGTCTATATGTATCTGCTAGCGCATATATGGCCCACCGGAGAGACTAGACGTCGCTGCACCTCCAAAGTGACTAGCCGCCGCCGGCGCCTCTCGAGCTGCCGAAGCGCTCGCCAAAGAAGTCACCCTCGTTCCACGTTGGCCGCTCATCGGCGTCGGCGACGTTGAGCCCGATACGTGCATTCGCACGGGCGAAACGTCGAGCGGATTCCCAGTGCACCGGCCGCGACAGGTCGTCCGACGGGCGGTGATAGTAGTTCAGCAGGTGGTGCCGGAACAGCGCTTCGCCGTCGACCTCCGGGTCCAGCGAGCCGAAGCCCGGGATCAGGTAGATAGAAGGCACGCCCTTGCGCACGAACGAGTACTGGTCCGAGCGGATGAAGATGTTCTCTTCCGGGAACGGGTCGGGTGACAGCGTGAAACCCTCGGCCTGCGCGGCCGAGTCGGTCGGCGCCTGCAGCGACGAATGTTCCGCGCCGAAAGCGACGAGATCCGCTACAGGTGACAGGAACAGCGGCATGTCGAGGTTGACGTTCGCGACGATAGAATCGCTAGGCACCGTCGGATAGTGCGCGAAGTAATCGGAGCCCAGCAGTCCGCGTTCCTCGGCCGTGACGGCGACGAACAGTACAGAGCGTCGCGGTGGCGATGCTGCAATGGCGCGCGCCGTTTCGATCATCAACGCAATACCCATAGAGTTGTCATAGGCGCCGTTGTAGATGCTATCGCCATTCTCCTCGACGCCGACGCCCAGGTGGTCGAGGTGCGCTGAGTAAACGACGAACTCGTTGCGAAGTTCGGGGTCTGTGCCGCGAACGATGCCAATGACGTTCGGGCTCGTGATGTTCTGGTGGTTCGTCCGCCGCGCCATCGTGACCTCGAATCCGAGCGGCGTCGACGAGGCTCGTGAATCGTCGATGGCGTCGAGCGCCTCCTCGAAGCTGATCGGCGTACCCGCCATCAGTTCGGTCGCGGTTACCGCGCTGATCGTGATCGAACCGCGCAGCTCGGGGAAGTAGTCGTTCGCCTCACCGGTCAGGTTGATCCAGGCCATGCCCGGCCGCGTGCCGGTGAGCTTCTTGAAGCGCTCCCACGGCATGTTCCTCTGGGCCTTGCGCGAGCGCAGGCTGATCGCGCCGACGGCCCCGCGCGCAACGGCCTCGGTCGCCTTGGTACGTGACGACGCGTAGTACGCGCGCTCGTTGTGATGAAAGATCGCGGGCGCGCCGCCGAACATCGCGACGATCTTGCCGTCGACGTCAACGCCGTCGTAATCCGAATAGCCGAGTTCGGGTGCGTGCACGCCAAAGCCGACGTAGACGACCTCGGCGCGAATCGTATCTTCCTCGCGGACCTTGTCGCCGTTCATGCCGTAGTCGTCGCGGTACTTGAGCGTGGAGTCGATTCCATCGCGGTGCGTGATGACCTGCGTCGATTCGGTGTCGACGCGGTAGGAAACGAGCGGCACCTGCTGGAACCAGCCGCCCTCCTCGCCACCGGGCTCGAGGCCGATCGATTCGAACTGGGCGGCAACGTAGTCCGCCGATTCGTCGTATCCGGGCTCGCCGGTCATGCGGCCCTGACGTGCGTCGTCCGCGAGAAACTCATAGTGCGCCTTGAGCTGCTCGATCGTCACAAGGTCGAGCGCGCTGCCCTCTTCGGACGGCGCGACCATTGTCTCCGTGTCGCCGCTGCAGGCAGCGGCCGCAATGCAGAGCATGGCGAGCAGGACGCCATTCAGCCGTTTTGTCATGAATCTCTCAGTCGTCGGAAGATGTTGGGGCCGGGGCGCCGTGTTTTTCCTGGTAGACCGTGCTGATCTCGAGCATTTTGTCCTCGATCCAGCGCTGCACCATGCGATTGGTCTCTTTCGGGTCCTGGCCGCTCGGGTCTACGGGTGGACCGATGACGAAGCGAACGGTTCCCGGGCGTTTCGTGAATGAACGCCGGGTCCAGATGTCGCCGGCGTTGTGGGCAACGGGCACGATCGGCACGTTGGCCTCGCGGGCGAGGGCCGCACCGCTGATGCCGTACTTGCGCGTCTCGCCCGGCGGCATGCGCGTGCCTTCCGGGAAGATCGTCACCCAGACGCCTTCTTCGAGCTTTTGCTTGCCCTGCTGGATGACCTGTTTAACCGCGGTGCTGCCGGCGCCGCGGTTGATGGCGATCGGTTTCAGCGCCAGTCCGATCGCCCAGCCGAAGATCGGTGCGTACAGGATCTCGCGCTTGAGCACCCAGGTCGTCTGTGGAAAATACGTGACCTGCCAAAGGGTCTCGAGCGTCGACGTGTGCTTGATCATGATGACGCTGGGGGTATCCGGGAGGTTCTCGACGCCTTCGACCTCGGTCTTGATGCCACAGAAAAAGTCGGCGCCCCAGACGGCAAGCCGGCACCAGCCGACACATAGAGCCCAGTGAAACCGGTACGGTGCCCAGAACGTCACGAGCACGATCGTCGCAGCAACGATGATCGAGCCGAATCCGAAGATGTTGTAAGCGAGGGAACGGAGTACCAGCATGGGTCAGCCCCCGGCTACCAGGTGATCGGCGACGTCGGCAAGACTATCAAACACGTCGATTCCGGCGAGGCCTGGCGGCAGCGACGGTTCCGTTCGGCTGCCGTTCCCGGTGCGGACCAGAATCGGCCGGGCGTTTACGGCGGCAGCGGCCTCGAGGTCGCGCAGCGAGTCGCCGACGACCGGCACGCCGTCGAGCGGCTGTCCGTAGTGCTCAGCCAGCTGCATCAGCAATCCCGGCTTTGGTTTGCGGCAGTCACAGCCGTCGTCGGGGCCGTGCGGGCATACGACGATCCGGTCCACGTGGCCGCCCGCGGCCGCGACCATCCCCCGGAGTTTCACGTGCATCCCGTCCAATGCCACCTGGTCGAAAAGGCCGCGCGCGAGGCCCGATTGGTTAGAGGCGACGGCCACGGTGAACCCGGCCTGCGAAAGGCGGGCAATTGCTTCGATACTGCCGGGAATAGGCTGCCATTCGTCGGTATTTTTCACGAACTCCTTCGAGTCTTGATTGATCACGCCATCCCGGTCGAGAATGACGAGCGGCGCCTCGTCGCGAGCCATTTCTAGTCGATCGAAAGCCGCGAAATGTCGGCTATTTGCAGGAAAAGTTCACGAACAGCGCCTAAAAGCGCTAAACGATTGTTTCGAAGCGTCTCGTCATCGGCCATCACCATGACCTCGTCGAAGAATTCGTCGACGGGGGCCTTGAGCGCGGCCAGTTCGGTCAGCGCGGCCTCATAGTGCCTGTCGGCGAGCAGCGGCTCGACTTTTGCGGCGGCGCCGTCCAGGGCCGAGTGGAGGGCCTTTTCGGCAGCGTCGGTGAGGCGCTTCTCGACAACCGCACCCGGGTCGTCAACCTCGGCTTTCTTGAGGATGTTCTCGATCCGCTTGTTCGCGGCTGCGAGGCTTTCCGCCGCGTCGAGCGCCGTGAATGCCTGCACGGCGTGCAGGCGGTTGTCGAAGTCGACGAGCGAGGCCGGCGCCTGCGCCAGCACGGCGTCGAAGGTTTCGGTCCGGAGCGACGCATCGCGGTCGAGGAAGTAGCGGCGCAGGCGGTCGGTGATGAACGAGTAGAGCTCAGCGGCAACCTCTGCGGCATCGATCCTGCCCTTGGGTTGCGCCAACGCCGCGGCGTCGATCAGCGCCTTGAGGTTCACGTCCAGCTCGCATTCGACAAGTATGCGGATGATGCCGAGCGCGGCGCGGCGCAGCCCGAACGGGTCGCGATTGCCCGAGGGTTTCTTGCCGATCGTGAATACGCCGGCCAGCGTGTCCAGCTTGTCGGCAATCGACAGCACCTGGCCGTCGGTCGAGGCCGGCAGGTCGTCGCCGGCGAAGCGCGGCTGGTAGTGCTCGCCGATCGCCTGCGCAACCGCGGGTGGCTCGCCGTCGAGCTCGGCGTAGTAGCGACCCATGAGTCCCTGCAGGTCGGGGAACTCGCCCACCATCCCGGTCAACAGGTCGCATTTTGCGAGCATTGCGGCACGGGCGACGTTCGCGTCCTCGCTGTCGAGCATGTCCGCGAGCGCCTTGGCGATGCCTGCCGTCCGAGTGGCCTTGTCGTGCAGGCTGCCGAGGCCGCGCTGGTAGACGACCTCCCGCAGCGCGTCCTCACGGTTGGCGAGGGAATTGCGACGGTCCGTCTCCCAGAAGAACGCGGCATCCGCGAGCCGTGGCCGGATAACGCGCTCGTTACCGTCGCGTACCTGCTCGGGGTCCTTGCTTTCGAGGTTCGCGACCGTGACGAAGCGTGGCAGCAGTTCGCCGTTCTCATCCTCGACCGGGAAATAACGCTGGTGGCCGGTCAACGTGGAGATGACGACTTCGCGCGGCAGATCGAGAAACTTGTCTTCGAACGTGCCGACGACCGGCACCGGCCATTCCACGAGCGCCGTTACTTCGTCATAGAGCAACTCGCCGTCGACGATCCTGCCGCCCGCGTCGCTGGCCGCTTTCGCGACGCCGCTCGCGACGAGTTCACGGCGTCGTTCGAAGTCGGCAATGACGTAGCCGGGCTCCTCGAGTGCCTCGAGATACTGGCCGGGACTCTCGATCGTCACGTCGCCGTCGCTCAAGAATCGGTGGCCGCGGGATACGTTGCCGGTGCGGACACCCATGATCTCGGCGTCCATCACCTGGTCGCCGTGCAGCATGACCACCCAGTGCACGGGCCGCACGAACTCGATGTCGCCGTCACCCCAGCGCATGCGCCGTGGAATCGGCAGCTCAGAAAGCGCTCGCTCGACGAGCTCCGGCAGCAGTTCGGCGGCGGTCCGGCCTGGCTCCGCCAGTTCGTAGGTCAGCCACTCGCCCTTGTCCGTCTTCGTCCGGCCAAGCTCGGCGACGGCAACACCGCATTTCTTCGCGAAGGCCTCGGCGGCCGGCTTCGGATTGCCATCGTCATCGAAGGCGACACTGACCGGCGGCCCCTTCTGTGCCACCTTGCGATCTGCCTGGCCGTCGGCCAGCGACTCGATGATTACGGAGAGCCGACGTGGGCTGGCGATAGCACGAACGTCGCCGTGCTCGAGGCGCGCATCGGCAACGGCGCCGCCAAGGCTCTCCGCAAACGCCTCCATGAGTGAACGCAGCGCCTTCGGCGGCAGCTCCTCGGTGCCGATCTCGACGAGAAAGTCCGCGCTCATGAGCTCGCTCCGGCGGCCGCCTTGACGGATTCAACCATCGGGAAGCCGAGCTCCTCGCGGCTTGCGAAATACGCCTCGGCAACGGCCCGCGCCATCGTCCGAACGCGCAGTATGAAGCGCTGGCGCTCGCTGACCGACACGGCCTGGCGGGCATCGAGCAGGTTGAACAGGTGCGACGCCTCCAGCATGCGCTCATAGGCGGGCAGAGCGAGGCCCGCCTCGATCAGCCGCTCGCAGTCGTGCTCTCGGTGGTCGAACGCATTGAACAATGCGTCTATATCCGCCTCCTCGAAGTTGTACTTCGACTGCTCGACCTCGTTCTGGTGGTAGACGTCGCGGTAGGTGATCCGGCCGAGCGGCCCGTCCGCCCAGACAATGTCGAAGATGCTCTCGACGTCCTGCAGGTACATCGCGAGGCGCTCGAGGCCATAGGTGATCTCGCCCGTGACCGGACGGCACTCGAGGCCGCCGACCTGCTGGAAGTAGGTGAACTGCGTGATCTCCATGCCGTTCAGCCAGACCTCCCAGCCGATGCCCCATGCGCCCAGCGTCGGCGACTCCCAGTTGTCCTCGACGAAGCGGATATCGTGAATCGTCGGATCGATGCCTATGGCTTTCAGCGATTCCAGGTAAAGGTCCTGGATATCGTCCGGGGACGGTTTGATGACCACCTGGTACTGATAGTAGTGCTGCAGCCGGAACGGGTTGTCGCCGTAGCGGCCATCGGTTGGCCTCCGGCTCGGCTGCACGTAGGCGGCACTCCAGGGCTCGGGCCCGACCGCACGGAGGAACGTCGCCGGGTGGAAGGTGCCGGCGCCCATCTCCTTGTCATAGGGCTGCAGGATCACGCAGCCCTGCTTTGCCCAGAACTGCTGGAGCGTGAGGATCAGGTCCTGGAAGGTCAGGCGCGGTCGCGCCGTATCGCTGGTCATCGGGCTTTGGGGGTCGCTAAAAGGCGCGAAGTATAACGAGTTTCGCGGCGGATACGTCGTTTTCCCGTGCGCCGCCGGGCGTGATGCACTAGTATGGTGCACCACCAAGGGGCCGTGCACACATATAGTGCAGCCGCTCGTGGTGTTTCAATAGAAACTCTAATTATTTCAGACATTTGTGAGTGGCACCAAATTGGCACAAATGCTGCAAACGACAGGGAACCGCGGCGCCAATGGCCGCCGAGATAAACGCTTACAACCGGAGGAGTAATCCACATGACGCCCGCAGAGGTATTGAGCAGCCTCAAAGAGAATGAGGTTAAATTCGTCGACTTTCGTTTCACGGACACGAAAGGCAAAGAACAACACGTAACCGTGCCCGCGCATACGGTCGATGAAGACCTGTTCGAAGAAGGCAAGATGTTCGACGGTTCGTCGATCTCCGGTTGGAAGGGTATCAATGAGTCGGACATGATCCTGATGCCGGACCCGGCGACGAGCGTTCTCGACATCTTCACCGAAGAAACGACGATGAACATTCGCTGCACGGTCGTCGAGCCGGCAACGATGCAGGGCTACGATCGCTGCCCGCGTTCGCTCGCCGAGCGCGCCGAGGCCTACCTGAAATCGACCGGCGTCGCCGACACGGCGTTCTTCGGTCCCGAGAACGAGTTTTTCGTATTCGACAGCGTTGCGTGGGATGACAGCATGCAGGGCGCGTTCTACAAGGTCGACTCGGACGAAGGCGCGTGGAACACCAACCGCTCGCTCGAGGACGGCAACACCGGCCATCGCCCGACCGTCAAAGGCGGCTACTTCCCGGTTCCGCCGGTCGACTCGCTGCACGACGTTCGCTCCGCGATGTGTCTCGCCCTCGAGGACATGGGCCTGGTTACAGAGGTGCATCACCACGAAGTTGCGACCGCAGGCCAGTGCGAAATCGGCGTCAAGTTCGCCACGCTGGTGCAGAAGGCTGACGAAGTACAGATCCTGAAATACGTCGTACACAACGTCGCTCATGCGTTCGGCAAGACGGCGACCTTCATGCCGAAGCCGCTCGTCAACGACAACGGTAACGGCATGCACGTTCACCAGTCGCTGTCGAAGGATGGCGAAAACCTGTTCTCGGGTGACGGTTACGGCGGCCTGTCGGACACGGCGCTATTCTACATCGGCGGCATCATCAAGCACGCGAAGGCGATCAACGCGTTCACGAACCCGGCGACGAACAGCTACAAGCGACTCGTTCCCGGCTTCGAGGCGCCGACGATACTCGCGTACTCGGCCCGTAACCGGTCGGCATCGATTCGTATCCCGTACGTAGCCAACCCGAAAGCGCGTCGCATCGAAGTTCGCTTCCCGGACTCGATGGCGAACCCGTACCTCGCCTTCTCGGCGCTGATGATGGCGGGCCTCGATGGAATCATTAACAAGATTCACCCGGGCGATGCGATGGACAAGGACCTCTACGACCTGCCGCCTGAGGAAGAGAAAGAACTCGACCTGGTCGCGTTCTCGCTCGACGAGGCACTGGTCGCGCTTGACGAGGATCGTGATTTCCTGAAGGCGGGCGACGTGTTCTCCGACGACCTGATCGATGCGTACATCGACCTAAAGATGGAGAACGTCACGCGCCTGCGCATGACGACCCATCCGGTCGAATTTGACATGTATTACAGCCTGTAAAAGCGCCAAAACTGTGAACTGGGCGGCGTTTTTCGCCGCCCCTTCACTGGCCTCGACGGGGTCTGGATTGCTATGCTAACCCTATGGACAAACGTGCAATTTTGCTGGTCGCGAGCCTCTTCGCCGCGACTGCCGTGTTCGCCCAGGCGTACCGCTGGGTGGACGAGGACGGCGTTGTCCATTTCTCCGATCGTCCGCGACCGGGAGCAGAGCAAATCCAGATCCCCGAAGCCAACGTCACCAACCTCCGACGTTCGCCCGCGCGGGCCGCTGACGAGCCTGAGGCAACGACCCAGCAGCCGTTTGCCTATGAATCACTGGCGATCTCATCGCCGGCCGCTGAAGAAACGCTATGGAACATCGAGGGCGTCCTGAACGTATCGCTCGCGGTGAGCCCGGCGTTACAGCCGGGGCACCAGGTGCGGGTGTATTTCGATGGGCAGCCGCGGATGGTCAGCGGCTTGAGCTTCCAGATCGACGAAGTCTGGCGTGGAGTCCACAACATCCAGGCGGAGATCCTGGACGAGGGCGGCAAGCTCATGATCCGGAGCGAGACGAACCGGTTCTACGTTCAGCAGAACACGGTCAACTTCTAGACGACGAACGCGCCGGTCACGATGACACCGGCGGCAGGACGCAAAATCCCGACGCAATTCTCGACTCGCTGAGTACCAGCATCGTCGTGCTCGACGGCGCGCTGTTGATTCGTTACCTGAATCCGGCAGCCGAGCATCTGCTCGGCATCTCCGAAGAGCGCGCCCGTGGCGAGTCGCTGCTCCAGCTTCTCGACGACGATCCGGAACTCGGCGACATCCTCGGCCGCGTCAGCCAGACGGGCGACCACTACGCGAATGAGCTGAAGCTCGCACCGACCGAGGTCAATCCCGACGAGCGAATCGTCGATTGCAGGGTCTCACCCTACCGCGACGACCAGCTGCTGGTGGAACTGACCGATGCAACGCGACGCTCGCGGATCAGCCGCGAAAATGCGCTGCTCATCCAGCACGGCGCGGGCCGGCAGATGGTTCGCCAGCTCGCACACGAGATCAAGAACCCATTGGGCGGGATTCGCGGTGCGGCCCAGCTCCTGGCCCGCGAGCTGGAGCACCCCGAACAGCATGAGTACACGAGCGTCGTAATCAGCGAGACGGATCGACTCGCTGCACTGGTCGACACGCTGCTCGGACCCGGCGGCCCGCCGAACAAGCAGCCGCAAAACGTTCATGAACTTCTCGAGTACGTCGTTCGTATCGTCGAGGCTGAAGACCGGAAGTCCCTGCGAGTGAATCGCGACTACGATCCCGGATTGCCGTTGATCGCGCTCGATCGCGACCAGTTCGTGCAGGCGCTGCTCAACATCGTTCGCAACGCCGTTGCCGCGCTCGACGGTCAGGGCACGATCGTGCTCCGGACGCGTGCCGCGACCAACTTCACCATTGGCGACATTCGCCACCGGGTCATTGCCAGCATCGAAATCGAGGACGACGGCCCTGGAATACCACCGGAACTGGCGGACTCCGTGTTTTATCCGCTGGTCACGAGCCGGCCCGAGGGCACAGGCCTCGGCCTGCCTGCCGCACAGGAGCTGATCAGCCGCCACGGAGGCCTGATCGAGTTCGACAGCCGACCCGGGCGGACCGTCTTCATGGTCCGGATCCCGCTGGACCAGGAGGCATCAACGGATGGCTGACCGGGCGTTACAGGTCTGGGTGGTCGACGACGACCAGTCTGTCCGCTGGGTACTGGAAAAAGCCCTGCGCCAGGCTGGCATGGAAACCCAGAGCTTCGAACGGGCCGAGCATCTGCTCGACGCGCTGGGGGACGACGCTCCGGACGTCCTCATCACCGACGTGCGCATGCCCGGCATGAGCGGGATCACGCTGCTCGAACGTCTGCACGGCAGCCTTCCGAATCTGCCAATCATCGTCATTACCGCGCATTCCGATCTGGAGAACGCGGTCGCGGCTTACAAGGGCGGCGCATTCGAGTACCTGCCGAAGCCTTTCGATATTGACGAGGCCGTCGAGCTGGTTCACAAGGCGGCACACCAGAACGGCTTCGACGCTGCCGGTGGTGACAGCACCGGTCCTGGTGCCATCCCGTCCCTGATCGGGCAGGCACCCGCGATGCAGGAAGTCTTCCGCTCGATCGGACGCCTCGCCGGCTCGAGCATGACCGTGTTGATCACGGGCGAGTCGGGTACCGGCAAGGAGCTTGTTGCCCGCGCGCTGCACGAACACAGTCCGCGCGCCAACAAGCCCTTCGTTGCGCTAAATACCTCGGCGATCGCGTCCGAGCTGCTCGAATCAGAATTGTTCGGCCATGAAAAAGGCGCGTTCACCGGTGCAGACTCACGACGCATCGGCCGCTTCGAGCAGGCCAATGGCGGCACCTTGTTCCTCGATGAGATCGGCGACATGTCGCCGGCGCTACAGACGCGACTATTGCGGGTACTCGCCGAGAGCGAGTTCTATCGCGTAGGCGGACAGACCTCGATCAAGGTCGACGTCAGGGTAATCGCCGCAACCAACCAGGACCTGGCGCGCGCCGTTACCGAGGCCCGCTTCCGCGAGGACCTGTTCCATCGCCTCAACGTGATCCGCATCAACACGCCGCCGCTGCGGCAGCGCCGCGAGGACATTCCCCTGCTGCTGGAGCACTACTTCAACGAGGCGGCCAAGGAACTCAACACGCCGGTCAAGACGATCGATACCGATGCGCTGGATGTGCTCAGAAGCTACGATTGGCCCGGTAACGTCCGCCAGGTCGTCAACGCCACCCGTCGCCTGACGGTGACGGCGCCGGGCGGCGTCATCACCGTCGACGACATCCCGGCCGACCTCGGCGGCGAAGCCGCATCGGAGCGCGCGGTGCAGGACTGGACCCGCAGCCTGGCTGCCTGGGCGCAGACCCAGCTTGGCAGCGGCCAGACGCCGCTGTTGGACACGGCTTTGCCCGAGTTCGAGCGCACGCTGATTCGCGAGGCGATGAGCCAGACCAATGGCCATCGCCAGGCTGCGGCCAAACTGCTGGGCTGGGGACGTAACACGCTTGCTCGCAAGATGAAGGCGCTGCACCTCGATTGACCAGATATGGCGCCGCCATGGCGCCTGTCGATATACTGCAGGCCCCCTGCGGATCGACCCGAGCGGTGCACCCGACCGATGAGACTGCTGACGGTAATCGCGATCGTCCAGCTAGTGCTGCTGGGACTCCTGTTTGCCCGCATTGTCGATCTGGAACGACGAATTCCTGACAGCACTGCGACGCCGGTGGCTGTCGACAACCTGCAGCCTTTCGATATGCCCTCGGTCGCCGCTGGCACGGGATCCGGGACGGTGGACGAAGACCGTCTGCGCCAGATCGTCCGCGAGGAACTCGAATGGCAGTTCGCGCGCGCTGGCTCCCTGCCATCCGCTGCTCAACCCGTTCCGCAGGAATTGCCGATGGATCCGCAGATGGCCCTCGAGTACGAACAGCGTCGCGAGGCGGTTTCGCAACGGCTCGACTATTTTTCTCAGGTCGGGCGAATCAACGAGGCCGAGATGGTTCAGCTGCAGACCGAGATCGCGAGGCTCAGGCCTGAGGACCGCGACGAAATGCTCAAGCGGCTCTTCCGCCACTTGAACACGGGCGCCATAGACGGGCGCCTTTAAGAACGACAACGAATAACCAACAGGGAGAAAACCAGATGAAACAGAAGATCATGGTCGCGACAGCGATCGCGTTGTTATCGACGGCCGCATACGCCGGCCAAAAAACGCCATTTCCGGTCGACGTCGACCTGGTCAACCTGACGGCTAGCGGGGATATGCTGACGGCCGCAAACGCCAGGAACGATAACGAGTTCATCGGCTGCGGCAGTCGCTCGATCTCCGACGGCGCCGGCGGGGTGTTCCGCTTCGGATTCTGCCAGGCGGAGGATGCCGATGGAGAAAGGGCATTCTGCAACACATCGGACGCGGGCCTGCTCGACGAAATACGGACGGTGTCCGACTTCTCGTTCGTCACGTTCTCTTACAATGAGGACGGCGAGTGCACCCGGATCGGCTTCTCGACACAGTCGTTCTACATCACCAGGGTCAGAAGGTAGCCCCACGCAAGACGCAGGGGCCCGCACACCGGGCCCCTTTTTCATTTCGGCCGACGTACACTACGACGACACCAGGTTCCGAGCCTCGCCGTGATTACTCCCCTGACCCTCGCCGTTCTCGCAATGATCGTTGTCTCGACGCTTTTCTCGCTCATGGTCCTGTTCATGGGCGGCGGCCAGTCGGCGCCTGACCTCGAGGGCATGATGTACGTGCAGGCCGCGGCGATACCGTTCGCGATCGCGGTGATCGCTTTTGTCACCCTGCTGTTCGTTTCGGCCTGGGGCTGGCGGGACGGGCTCGGCCGGCTCTGGCAGGCCATGCCCCAATGGCTCGTGTTTGCGTTCGTGCTGCTGAATTCCCTGTTCATTGCCGGCGAGATGGCGATGTGGATTGTCGCCCGCGCCTATGACGAGGCGCTCGACTGGCGCCAGCAGGTACCGCTCGTGAGCCTGTTCCTGAGCTCGGCGGCGTTTCTTGTCCTGTATGCGCGCACGAGGGTCGGCAAGACACCGGTTTTGTCGGGCCGCTGGGCGCCGGATGACGACGAGCACAGCTGGCGAAAACACGGCGACCTGGACTAGCGAGCCTGCGTAATCAGGCTATCCATTGAAATATGCTCTCGACGAATGGTGGTCAAAGCGGGCGCGAGTGCGCGAGACGTGGATGAACGGCGAGCGTGTCTACGAGCGCTGAATCGGGTCGATCAAGCCAGCGAGCCAACGAGCTCGGTAATGGAAGACATCGAATGCCGCTCGAGATACGCGGCGATTCCGTCATTGATCTTCCTGCAGACGAGTGGATCGTAGAACAGCGCCGTGCCGATACCGATCGCCGTCGCACCCGCGACCAGGAACTCGATAGCGTCGTTCGGCGTCGTGATGCCGCCCTGGCCGATGATCGGCACGTCGTGCTCCTTCGCCACCTCGTAGACCTGGTGGACCTTTAGCAGCGCAATCGGTTTGATCGCCGGTCCCGACAGCCCGCCCTGGCGATTGCCGATCACGGGCACGCGATTTTCGATATCGATCGCCATGCCCATCAGCGTATTGATGACCGCAAAACCGTCGCTGCCGGCTTCGATGCACAGCCGGGCGTTCTCGCGAATGTCGGTCTGGTTCGGCGACAGCTTGGTGATGATCGGTTTCGTCGTCTGCGCGCGGCAGGCTTCGACGACGCGCGCGGACATGATGGGGTCGTTGCCGAACTGCACGCCGCCTTCCTTCACGTTCGGGCAGGAGATATTGATCTCGATCGCGTCGATCGGCGAGTCGTCGAAGCGCTTCGTAACGCGCTCGTACTCCTCGATCGTCGACCCGGAGACGTTGGCAAGGAAGCGCGTTTCCTTGAAATCAAGGCCCGGCAGGATATCGTCGACCACCGCGTCCACGCCGGGGTTCTGCAGGCCGATCGCGTTGAGCATGCCCTGTGGCGTCTCGAAGACGCGGTGCGGCGGATTGCCGAGACGAGCATCACCCGTCGTGCCCTTGAGAACGACGCCGCCCACGTCATTGTTCGAGAATCCCTCGACGCGCGTGTACTCCTCGCCGAAGCCTACGCAGCCGGACAGGAGAACGATCGGTGAGGTCATGGACAGACCGCAGAGGTCGGTCGTGAGGCTGGACTGGTTTTGCGTGCTCATCGGATGCGGCATTCTACAGGAATGTTCTCGATCATCCTGTTCCAGCCGGAGATACCGCCGAACACCGGCAACATCATCCGGCTGTGTGCCAATACCGGCACCGCGCTGCATCTCGTCCGGCCGCTCGGCTTCGAGCTCGACGACACGCGCCTGAAGCGGGCCGGCCTCGACTACCGCGAGTTCGCCGACGTCGTCGTCCACGACTCGCTGGCCGAATGCCGGCAGGCGCTGGGCGACCCGCGCGTCTTCGCGCTGAGCACGCGGGGTCGGACCCGCTACGACACGCCGAAGTACATCCCCGGCGATGCATTCCTGTTCGGGCCGGAAACGCGCGGCCTTCCCGACGCCGTGCTCGAAGCGGAGCCGGCGGAGCAGCGGCTCCGGCTGCCGATGCGCGAAGGCTCGCGCAGCCTGAACCTGTCCAACTCCGCCGCCGTCGTCATCTACGAGGCCTGGCGGCAGCAGGGCTACGCCGGCGGCGCCTGAGCCTCAGGCGCTAGCTGCCGGCCTGACGTTGCTGTTCAGCCGAAACAGGTTGCCGGCGTCGTAGCGGGCCTTGATGCGGCTCAGGCGATCGTAGGCCGGGCCGTAGTTGCCCGCCGCGCCTTCACCGTCCGAATCGATGTTGTCGTAGTAGCCGCCGGTATGCGGTTCGATCGCCGCAAACCACTCACGGCTCTTCGCCATCCACTCCTCGTCGTCCGCCGGGTTTTCCCAGAAGGAAGCGACCAGAAGCATCGTCTCGGCGTTGCGATGCGGGAACGCGGTATCGAGTTCGCCGACCTGTTTGACCGCGCCGCCGGCGGTGTGGGTGAAGAACGCAATCCGGGGATCGGCTACGAATGCTTCGACCAGCGTGTCGACCAGCTCCGGCGTGATCTCTTTCGCCAAGCCGCTCTTCGCATACGAGCGGATGCCGTGCGCGAGCGCCGCATCTTCCTGCGTCTGCATGACCATGTAGTCCTGCACCTTGACGCCGTCGTCGAGCGGTTTGCCGATACTGCGCAGCGGTGCCAGTTCCTTTTCGCCCGCGGCCGGGTCGCCCGCGTAGACGACCTCCATCGCGACGACGCTCGTGCCGTCGGGCATCGTCACCATCGCCGGACCGACGTACAGGTCGTCAGAGAGGCCCTGGTACCAGCCGCCGTAAAAGTCGAGCACGTCGCGAGCCTGGTCAATCGGCCACGCGATCATGCCGGATAACACGTTGCGGTCGAACGGGTGCAGCTGGAACTCGAAGCGGGTAACGACCCCGAAGTTGCCGCCGCCGCCACGAATAGCCCAGAAAAGCTCGGCGTCTTCGTCATTCGAGACGTGGCGGACCTGGCCGTCCGCCGTCACGATTTCAGCGCCGAGCAGGTTATCGATCGTAAGCCCGTGCTTGCGATTCAAGCGACCGAAGCCCCCACCCAGCGTGTAGCCGCCGACGCCCGTGTGCGACACGACCCCGGCCGTCGTGACGAGGCCGTGTTCGAGCGCCGCCGTGTCGAGGTTGTTGAGCAGCGCGCCCCCGCCGCAATAGGCGCGTCGATCGTACGCGTCGACCATGACCTTGTTGAGGCCGGAGAGGTCGATCATCAGGCCGCCCTCGCAAACGGATTTGCCCGGCCAGCTGTGGCCGCCGCCGCGGACCGCGACGAGCAGGTTGTTGTCGCGGGCGAAACTTATGGCTTCGCTGACGTCCGCCGCGCTCGCGACCTTCGCGATCAGCGCCGGCCGCTTGTCGTGCATGCCGTTCCAGATCCTGCGGGCGATATCGTATTCGGGATGCCCGGAGAGCATCACCGGGCCGTCGAGCGCCTGTCCGAGCTCATGAATGGCGGCCTTCTCGAGCTCAATCTCGGCGCCGTCCAGTGACACGGCCGGAATACTCGTGTCGGCCTTGGTTGCGACCGGTGCTTTCTCGCCGCACCCGGCCAGGTATGGAAAGCTGCCCGCGATCGTCGCGGCCAGCGTCGTTCTGCAGAACTGCCTGCGGTCCATGGTGTCCCCCCTCGTCGTTGTGACTAACTGCCCCGTGTACACTAAAAATATAGAAGAGCGGGGCGAATCCGCCAGCGGAGACAAACATGAAGAAACAATGGCTTGGCATCATTTTGCTGCTGTTCGCGGGCGCGCTGTCAGCACGCGAATTGCCCGCGGACCCGGAAACGCTTGGATTTTCCGCCGACCGACTCGATCGGATCGACGCCGCCGTCGAACGTGCGTTGGAGACCGGCCAGGTCGCCGGCGCTGTCGTGCTGGTGCAGCGACGCGGCGAGCTCGCGTACCTGAAGGCGTTCGGACAGGCGGACCTGGCGGCGGGTCGTGCCATGCGAAGCGACGACATCTTCAGGATTGCGTCGATGACCAAGGCGATAACGGCGACGGGCGTCATGATCCTGTTCGAGGATGGCCACTTCCTGCTCGACGACCCGGTCGGGAACTACCTGCCCGAGTTCGATCGCGAGATGCAGATAGCAAAGCCGACCGAGGACGGCTACGAGCTGGTACCTGCCGAGACCGCAATCACGATTCGTCACCTGCTGACGCACACATCCGGCATCTCTTATCGCTTCATGAATACAGGGCCGGTCGGCGAGCTGTACATCGACAACGATATCAGCGACGGGCTGGCGGGTGAGACCGAGACGCTGGCCGAGTTCATGCCGCGGTTGGCATCGCTGCCGATCCTGCACGAGCCGGGCGAGCGCGTCAGCTACGGCCTCAACATCGACGTGCTCGGTCGGCTCATCGAGGTCGTGACCGGTCAGTCGCTCGACGCTTTTTTTCGCGAACGCATATTCACCCCACTCGACATGCGCGATACGTACTTCGAGCTACCCGAGGCCAAGGTCGCGCGCATGGCGGCCGTTCACCGGCTGGACGAGGACGGTGCACTCGAGGTCGTGCCGCCCGGCGTCATCGACGACGGGCCGACACGCTACGCAGTCGACTATCCCTATGACGGCGTTCGCGGCTTCCTGTCTGGCGGCGGCGGACTGTCGTCGACCGCACAGGACTATTCACGCTTCCTGCAGATGATCCTGAACGGCGGCACGCTCGATGGTGAAAGGCTGCTCGGCCGCAAGACCGTCGAGCTTATGACCAGTGACCAGTCGGCGCGCATGGGGCTCGCCGAAGCGGGCACGCCGGGTTTCGCGCTGGCCTTCGGTCACGATGGTGGCCCGTCCGCGACCGGGCAGATCGGTTCTCCGGGACGACTGTTCTGGGGTGGTTTCTTCAACTCGGACTACTTCATCGATCCCGAAGAAGAGCTCGTCGCCGTGCTGATGACGCAGCACTATCCGTACGGCGTCGAACTGCTGGCCAGGTACCGCGTTGCGGTCTACCAGGCGATCAACGACTGACTACTCGAACAGTTCCGTGTCGGGATGGAACGTGTACCAGGCAAACCAGAACAGCCGGATCGGGGCGTAAGTTTCGCCGCCGGTAGTTAGCTCGACGCGGCCGTCGTCGGCGAGCGTGACCGCCACCGCTTTGCCATCGAGTTCGTGCGTGTAGGTGCCTTGCTGCTGTAGCAGCTTTTCGGTGTAGGCGAGCGACCTGCCGTCGAACTCGAAGCCGAACACGACACTCTTCGGGTGCACGCGGTCGTCGCGTTTGCCGACCGGGAACATCAGCGACACCGAGTCGCGGTACTTGTCGTAGCGGTCCTGGCTGTAGTCCTTTTCGAAGCCCGTATCCGTCGACAGCACGCGGGAGTCGGGGTGCGCCTTTTGCCAGCGGCCCCAGGTCGTCATCGTTACCGGAACGAGGTCGAGCTTCGTGCCGGTCTCCGGACCGACGATACCTTTGGCCTCGATCTGGTCCCAGAGCGTTTCGGTCCGGCGATCGTAGAATACGAGGTCCGAGTTGTAGAGCACCCCCGAGACGCCGAACTCTGTGATCTCGTCGCCTACTTCGCGGCGCACGCCGACGGCCGAACCGCAGAGCGGGCACCAGGTAATCGCGATCGGCTGGCCGGCAATCGTGTCATTGACGATCTCATGATGATCGAGGATTCGTGCCGGATAGGCGCGCGCATCGCCGTCCAGCTCGATGGCAATGACGACGGCATCGACATCGATGTGGTCAGCGTCTGCGGCGGCAACGAACTTCGGCTCGTCTATCGACGGGATGCAGTCGCGGGCAGGACAGCCCTGGTGCAGGTCGTCGAGGCTGACGCTCTTTTTCGTGTCGGCGTCGAAGCCGAAGGTCTCCGCCAGGATGTCGGTGTCATAGCTGCGCTGTGCGCCGGCGGGTGCCGTGAACAAGACCGTCGCGAAGACTATCGCCGTGATGCGGAAAGCCATGCTTTCTCCTACGCCGGTTCGTCGCTCTCCGCGCGGAGCTCGCGGTTCATGAGTGCGCCCACTGCTTCGCGTGGCGACAGCCCCTCGTAGAGGATTCGGTAGACCTGCTGGCAGATCGGCATCTCGATACCGAGCTCGTCCGCGACCTCGTGCACGGCTTCCGCCGCCATGACGCCTTCCACGACCTGGCCGATCTCGATCTGCGCTTCCTCGGTGGTCTTGCCGCTGGCGAGCGCCAGGCCCATGCGCCGGTTCCGCGACAGATTATCGGTGCACGTCAGCACCAGGTCGCCCATGCCCGCGAGCCCCATGAAAGTCTCCTGCGAGGCACCGAGCGCGACGCCCAGCCGGGTCATCTCGACGAGCCCGCGCGTGATCAGTGCGATACGTGTATTCGCGCCGAAACCGAGTCCGTCGGACATGCCCGCGCCGATCGCCAGCACGTTTTTGACGGCGCCGCCGACCTCGACGCCGATCATGTCGTTCGAGGTGTAGGCGCGGAAGCGCTCGCTCGACAGCGCAACGGCGAGCGCCTGCGCGAAGTCTTCGTCGTTGCCCGCAACGGTCATCGCCGTCGGCAGGCCTTCGCCGACTTCGGCCGCGAAGGTCGGGCCTGACAACACGGCCATCGGCCGGTCTTCGCCCAGCACCTCGGCAACAACCTGGTGCGGCAGTTTGCCCGTGTGCAGTTCGAAGCCCTTGGTCGCCCAGCAGACGCGGGCGTCCTCGGCCAGGAGCGGTTCGCAGGCGACGAGCGTCTCGCGAAGCGCGTGGCTCGGCACCGACACGAGCACGTCGCGCACTCCGTCGAGACAGCGCTCGAGGGAATCGACAGGCGTCAAGTTGTCGGGAAAAACGGCGCCGGGCAGGTAGCGTTCGTTGACGCGCGCGCCCGCCATTGCGGCAATCTGGCCGGGGTCACGGCCCCATAGCCGGACCTCGGCGCCTGAGCGCGCGAACTGCAGCGCCAGCGCCGTGCCCCATGAGCCGGCGCCCAGGACCGCAATCGATGGCTCAGCGATCGGCGCCCCCTAGTTGACCGACTGGCCGCCGGCGACCGCGTCGGCGGCCTGCTGCTCTTGGCCCTGCTGGTACAGCGCGTCGAAGTTGATCGGCTGCAGGACGAACTCGGGGAAGCCGCCCTTCTGGATGATGCCGGCAATGGACTCACGCGCGTAAGGGAACAGGATGTTGGGGCAGAAACTGCCGGCCAGCATGCCGAACTCTTCCTGCGTGTAGCCCTTGATCTCGAAAAGGCCTGCCTGCTGCAGCTCGACGAGGAACAGAGTCTTGTCCGAGTCCTTGTCTTTCGCCTCGACGGTAATGGTGAGGATTATCTCGTGATAGTCGTCCTCGACCACCGACTGCGAGCTGCGCAGGTTTAGATTGGTCTTGGGCGACCACTCGTCCGCACGAAACACGCCGGGCGACTGCGGCGATTCGAAGGAGAAGTCCTTCAGGTAGATTTTGATAATCGAGAGGCGCTTGTCGTCCTGTTCTTCAGCCATTGGTACTTTCCTGGTTGGTCTTGAGGCCCGCGGCTACAGCGCCGCGAGCAGCTTGTCGAGTTCGCCGGACTTGTCCAGCTCACAGAGATCGTCGAATCCACCGACGTGGACGTCACCTATGAAGACCTGCGGCACCGAGGTCCGTTCGGTCTTCGAGCGCAGTTCGGCCAGTGCGTCGGGGTCTTTGTTGATGAGGATGTCCTCGAAACTGACGCCTTTCTTCGTCAGCAGCATGCGTGCCGCACCGCAGTAGGCGCACATATCGTTGCCGTAGATTTTGATCGCGCTCATCGTGCTATTTCTTTTGCTTGGTCTTCTTGCCGGTGACGATGGGCAGACCGTCCTGGCTCCAGCCCGTCATACCGCCCTTCAGGCTGTAGACGCTTTCGAAGCCGGCTTTCTTGAGCTTGTCGACGGCCTTCGTCGACGTAATCCCGGCATCACACACGGCGACGACCGGCTTGCCCTTCAGATTCGACAGCTTGTCGAGCCGGGCGTCGAGTTCGTCGAACGGAATGTTGCGGGCGTTGACGATGTGACCGCGTGCATAGGATTCGGCGCTGCGGAGATCGACGACGACGGCGTCATTGTTGATGAGCTTGACGGCATCCCCGGCAAGCACGGAGGTCACTTCACCGGCCTTGCGCCTGAGTTCCGTGACGATGACCAGGAAAAAGCTGGTCACGAGTGCGAAGACCAGCAGCGTATTGTTGCCGGCAAACTCCAACAGTCTGTCCATGGGTATGTGTCGAATTCCGCGGGCGGGATTCCGCGCCGCTCGGGTGGCAAAAGCGGCATTATACCCCTACTCTGCGCCCATGAAGCTACGCCTTGTCGCCTGCGCCACCGTCGCCATCGGCCTCCTGCAGGCGATCCCGGGAGCCGCCAGTGCGGACGAGGCCGAGCTCGCCAAGATCAAGGAGCAGGAGCTCGAGGAGGTGCGGGAGCGCATCAGCGAGCTCAAGCAGAGCATGGACTCGGCGGCGCGGGAACGCGACCGGCTGACGGCCGAGCTCGAGAAGGCGGAGGTTACGATCTCGACCCGGCGTATCCGCCTGAAGGAGCTCGAACGCGAGCGGTCCTACACCGAGAATCGGCGTGTCGAGCTGGACCGGACCATCGACGAGCGTGAAGCCGAGCTCGCTGAAGAGTCGCAGACGCTGGGCGACCAACTGCGGGCGGCCTACATGAGCGGCGGGCAGGAGCGCGTCAAGCTGATGCTCAACCAGCAGGACCCGGCAACGCTGGGCCGGCTGATGACCTGGTACGGCTACCTGAACGACTATCGCGCCGGCAACATCGAGCTGGTCCGCGACCGCATCAACGAGCTCGCGCGGCTGCGCGGCGAGGTTGCCGCCGAGGAGGCCAGGCTCGAGGAAATCGCCCGCGAACGTTACGCCGAGCTGTCGACGCTCGATGCGGCGCAGGAGGAGCGAAAGACGCTGCTCGTCTCGCTGAAGACACGGATCGCCGACGAGGGTCGCGAGATCGATCGGCTGGCTGCCGAGGAGCAGGATCTCGCGCGGCTGATCGCCGAGTTGACGAGCATTCTCTCCGACTATCCGATCACGTCCGAGGACCCGTTCAGCCAGCACCGCGGCCGCCTGACCTGGCCGGTCGCGGGCACGCTCGTTCACGACTTCGGCCAGCCGCGCGTCGGTGACTCGCTGAAGTGGAACGGCGTCGTGCTCGAAGCCCCGCGCGGCCGCGAGGTCCGTGCGGTCTACCATGGCCGCGTCGCCTTCGCCGACTGGCTTGCCGGCCTCGGCCTGCTCGTCATCGTCGATCACGGCGAGGGCTACATGACGCTCTACGGTTACAACGAAACGATCCTGAAAAACGCCGGCGACTGGGTGGCCCCGGGCGACGCGATCGCGACGGTCGGCGATTCGGGCGGCCAGCCGCGTGCCGGGCTCTATTTCGAGATCCGCAAGGGCACTCAGCCGGTCAATCCGCGTACCTGGGTCACTCGCCGCCCCGGCAACTGAACGCGTGCCGGCTATTCCGTGGTGCTGTCGGTAGGCGGTCGCGGAATCGTGTGCTATGTTGTTTTACCAAGCGTACAGGCGCTCGCGCCTGTGATCGGGGAGTAATGTATGTCACTGAAAACCAGAGCGATTCTGGTTATCGTGATCGGGACCGTGATGGGCCTGAGCCTGTCGCTCGGCGGCGGCCTGCTGTCGGCCGAGCGCGTCGTCGAGGACGAGGAACTCGCCTGGGAGCAGGCGCGCCTGTTCGCCGAGGTGATGGAGCGCGTCAAGCGTGACTACGTCGAGCCACTCGACGACGCCGAACTCCTGGAAAGTGCGATTCGCGGCATGGTCGCGGACCTGGACGCTCACTCGCAGTACCTCGACGCCGAGGAATACCGCGACATCCGCATCTCGACCACCGGCAGCTACACGGGCATCGGTATCGAAGTCGGCGAGATCGACGGCACGATACGGGTCATCTCACCCATCGTCGGTTCGCCGGCGGCGCGCTCGGGTATCCGCTCGGGCGACCAGATCATCGCCGTGGATGGCCACTCGGTCGAACCCGGCAAGCTCTCCGAGACCATGAGCCGCATGCGCGGCCGCCCCGGCTCGGAGGTCAGCGTCACGGTCCTGAGGGATGACGAGGCGATCCTGCACGAAATGCGCCGCGAGATCGTGCGGGTCGCGAGCGTGCATCACGAATTGCTGTCACCGTCCTTCGGCTACGTGCGGCTGAACCAGTTCAGCGAGACTACGGCCCGCGAACTCAGTCGCGCCATCGACACGATGTCGGACGAGAACGAGGGCATGCTCGACGGGCTGATCCTCGACCTGCGCAACAACCCCGGCGGCGTACTCGATGCCGCCGTCGACGTTTCCGACCTGTTTCTCGACGCTGGCCTGATCGTGTCCGCAGACGGGCGCACCAGCGAGGCGCGCTTCGCGCGCTCGGCGCATCGCGGCGACGTCCTCGACGGCGCCGACATCGTCGTCCTCGTCAACAACGGCTCTGCATCGGCATCGGAAATCGTGGCCGGCGCCCTGCAGGACCATGGCCGCGCGGTAATCGTGGGGACAGAGACCTTCGGCAAGGGCCTCGTGCAGACGGTCATGCCCCTGTCCAAGGGTCGCGCGATCAAGCTCACGACTTCGCGCTACTACACGCCCTCCGGCGACTCGATCCACGAGACCGGCATTACGCCCGACGTCTACGTCGAGGACACGCCGGGCTTCCCGAACCTGAGCCTGACCGGCGAAGTCAGCCGCGAAGCCGATGCGCAGCTCGTCGAGGCACTCGACCGCCTGCATCGCCGCGGCGTCATGCACTCCAACGCCCAGTGAGCCTGCGTTTCATTCGCCCGGCCGCGATGCTCGCGGCGCTGTTGCCCGTGCTCGCTGCCGCCGACCCCACGGCCAGGCTGGAGACGATGCAGCCCGATGCGACCGAGCCCGTGGCTCGTATCGCGATCATCATTGACGACCTCGGCTACGCGCTTGGCAACGGCCAGCGCGCCGTGGATCTGCCGGGTCCGGTCGCCTGCGCCATCCTGCCCGGCACGCCGGCGGCGACACGCCTCGCCGGCGCGGCCGCCGACCGCGGCAAGGAAGTTCTGCTGCACCTGCCGATGCAGGCCACCCAGGCGGACGGCAAGGATGAACCTGACAGCATCACGCTCGACATGAGCCGGCGGGCGTTCGCCGAGACCTTCGACGCCGCGCTCGAATCGGTGCCGCACGCTATCGGTGTCAATAACCATCGCGGCAGCCTGCTGACGCGGCACCCCGGCCACATGCAGTGGCTCATGGAGGAGCTCAGCGCACGGGACGAGCTGTTTTTCGTCGACAGCTACACGACGCACCTGAGCGTCGCGCTGCAGATCGCCGCGGAGACGGGTGTTCCCGCCATCAAGCGCGACGTGTTCCTCGACCCGGACCGGTCGGCGCAGACGGTCGAGCGTGAGTTCGCCCGCCTCAAGCGGCTGGCGCATGAGCGCGGCGTGGCCGTTGCTATCGGCCATCCCTACGACGCGACGCTGGACCTGCTCGAGCGAGAATTGCCCCGCCTTGCCGCCGAGGGCATCGAGCTCGTGCCGATCAGCGAGCTGACCGGCCGCTGATCGACCGTGCAGCGTCACAATTGCCGGGATACTATTCGGACTCGGGGACTCTAAAGGGAATCGGACCTCGAGGACGATCCAGTCAGCATGCGTAAATACCTCCTTCTTCTAGCCGCCGTCGCCCTGCCGGCAACAGCGACCGCCAGCGACACCACGGTCAGGTTCGCTGACATCGTGCTCGCCCAGGCCGAGACCGGAAACCAGGGTGACGCCACTGCCGCCGCCGACGCCCCGGCCGCTGCCGAAACGCCGTGCACGGCGGACTTCCGGCCGGTCTGCGGTGCCGATGGCCAGACCTACTCGAACACCTGCGTCGCCGAAGCGGCCGGGATCGAGGTCGTCGCCGAAGGGCCGTGCCCGGACGCGTCGACCGAGGGCGAGGGCTGCCCCGAGAGCTTCGACCCGGTCTGCGGCGTTGATGGCAACACCTATATCAACGAGTGCTTTGCGGAGAAGTCGGGCGTGCAGATCGCCGGCCTGGGGGCGTGCACAGCCAGTGGTTGCCCCAGTATCCGCGAGCCCGTCTGTGGAATGAACGGCAGGACCTACATCAATCGCTGCGAGGCGAACATGCAGCGCGTGCCCGTGCAGCGAGCGAGCGCCTGCGACATCGACAACTGTCCGAAAGTCTTCGCGCCGGTGTGCGGTGACGATGGCTTCACCTACGATAACGCGTGTCACGCCGACAAAGCAGGCATCTCGACGTTCACGGAAGGTATCTGCAACGTCCGGCCGTGTCCTAACCTGTTCGTGCCCGTGTGCGGGGCAGACGGCATGACTTATTCGAATGCCTGCCAGGCGGAGCGCCGCGGTATCCGCATCGACTACGCCGGCGTCTGCGAAGACCAGGGCCGCAACTGCCCGCGCGAGTACGCGCCGGTCTGCGGCCTCGACGGCGTGACCTACGACAACGAGTGCCAGCTCGAGAACGCGGGCGTCATCAAGGCATACGCGGGCGCCTGTCTTGGCGAGTAGCCGGCGGGTTTGACTTACCAGGCGGGTCGCAGGCGACCCCTCTCATCCTTCGCGTAAGGTAGCCAGGCGAGACCGATTGCGGGCACGTGGATGTCCGTGGTCTTGGCGCGAACGATGATCTCGTCGAGTTCCTCGTTCTGCGCATCGAAGCTCGTATCCAACGCGGCGACTTCTTTCTCCAGCGCCGCATTGAGCGCAGCGAGATCGGCTTTGACCTTGGCGGCCGTCTGCTCGGCGCGCTCAACGTCCGCAGCCTCTTTGCCCGTGCCGCCGGCGGTTTTGATCGCGGTGCCGATCTTCGTTGCGGTAGTGCTCGAGAGCTTCTTGCGACCCAGCACGGCGCCGAGTATGGCGGTGCCCAATGACACGGCCGTATCGAGTTTTTTCTTCGTCGACTGCTGGCGCTCCCGGTCGATGGCCTGCTTGGCCCGCATGAGCCGGTTCTCGAGCGTCGTAACCTTCGTCGCATAGCGTTTGCGGAGCTTCGCGATCGCAAGGTCGCGTTTCTCGCTCGCAACATCCTGCAGCCGGGCCCGAAACTCGCCCTCGGTCTCACCCGGGTTCGAATTCAGCCGGAAGCGCTTGTTGCGGTAGATCGAGATGGTCTCCGTCTGCCGCACCCAGCGCTTGAACTCGCGGCGCCACGCCGCGTATGCCCTGGGTTTAGCCGCGGCGGCGGGTAGCTCGGCGAAGCGGGCGTCGTCTTCGCCGTCGTCATCGAGGTCGTCGAGCGAGATAGCCATCGGCTCGGCCGCGTCCCAGTCGATGTCAACCGGACCGTCTTCGAACTCAACGGCATAGAGCGCCTCGCGCTCGTCTTCGATGTGATAGCGAGCGTTGGAGAAGACGATGTCGGCCGCCGCCAGCAGCCGCGGGTGGTAAACAATATCGTCAGTCACGGCAGGTACGAACAACTGCGGTACATCTGGCGGCAGGGCCGGCGCGGCGTCGACGGTCTTTTTCCTCGCGACCGGTTTGCCCGCAAGCGACTCTGTGAGCACCTTGCGCGCCTTGCCCATCAGCGTCCGAATGTGTTCGCGGGTGAGCGGGCCAGCGAGGTAGGACAGCACCCAGCGCGTGCCGAACACGACGGCCTCGTCTTCGTGCACGTTGTGCAGGAGAAAGCGCCGCGTGCCAAGCCCGGCGAGGGTCCGCTCCATCGCCTGCTTGTCGAAGTCACCGTCGCTGGCGCCCTCGAGGCCCTCCATGACCCGGGCCTTGTCGCGTTCTGTCTGCAGGCGGCCGATGAACCAGGTGCCCGTGTTGGACAGGCCCTTGTAATCAAGGTCGACCGGGTTCTGTGTTGCGAGTACGAGGCCGAGGCCGTAGGCACGCGCCTGTTTGAGCAGCGTCAGGAACAGTTTCTTCGACGGCGGGTTTGCGACCGGCGGCATGTAGCCGAAGATCTCATCCATGTACAGGATCGCGCGCAGGCTCGAGGTACCCGGCTGTGCGCGCATCCAGGCGATGAGCTCGTTGAGCAGCATGGACACGAAGAACATGCGCTCCGCATCGTCAAGGTGGGCGATCGACATGACCGAGATACGCGGCTTGCCGTCGGCCGTGTACAGCAAGTTCTTCGCGCTAAGCGGTTCGCCCTGCATCCAGG
This sequence comes from Woeseiaceae bacterium, assembly GCA_030066625.1. GTDB lineage: Bacteria > Pseudomonadota > Gammaproteobacteria > Steroidobacterales > Woeseiaceae > UBA1847. The sequence goes on along the minus strand of JASJBG010000001.1, from coordinate 47,334 downwards.
CTTCGAAGCCGGGTGCGGCCAGCAGGTTGTTGAGGCGCATCGCAAGCGCGAACCGTTCCTTCGCCGGGAAGAACGCATCGAGTGTCATGACGCCGATTTTCGTGATCGGCGGGTCCTGGATTTCGCCGATGAGGCCGGCTACATCGAGGTTGCGGCCCTCGCGCCACGCGTTGTCCAGCAGCCGGGAGATGAGAATGTGCTCACGGCTTTCGACGGGGTCGGCATCAATACCGATCAACGTCAGTATGCTGGTTGCCGTTGCCTGCACGCGCTCGCGATACAGGTCCACGTCGTCGATGAGTTCGGCCTCCGGTGCCGCGAAGGTCTGTAGTACCGACACAGGCAGCCCTGCGTTGCTGCCGGGCGTGTAAATTGCAAGGTCGACGTTGCTGCGCAGCTTGCGAATGCGCTTGCCGTCCTGACCCCAGCCCGCAAGCCCTTTCTTCCAAAGCGCAGCCTGCGCGGCCGCGTATTCGTCGGGCGTCTGGCCTTTGTCGGTGGCCGCCCGCGTGTTGATCCACGGCCGGAAGTCCTCGGCGGCGAGCTTCGGAAACGTGAGCAGCAGGTTGCCCATGTCTCCTTTCGGGTCGATCGCAATAACCGGGATGTGATCAAGCGCGGCCTCCTCCAGGATGCCGACGCCGAGGCCGGTCTTGCCAGAGCCGGTCATGCCGATGATCACGGCATGGGTCGTCAGGTCCTTGGAATCGTAGAGGACCAGATCGTCGGTCAGCGCGCCGGCATCATCGTCGTAGCGCTTGCCGAGGTAGAACGCGCCGAGTTTTTCAAAATCGTGCACGTCGACCGTCTCCTTCCGCCGCTACGGCGTTGCCGGCACGTATTCGTAGCTCGACAGGATACCGAGCGGAATCTTCAGCCAGTAGAACACGAGCAGGAAGAGCGTCCACGCAATGATGAACGTGATCGAATACGGCAGCATCATTGCGGCGAGCGTACCGATGCCCGTGCTCTTCACGTAGCGCTGGCAGTAGATGACGACCAGCGGGAAATACGGCATCAGGGGCGTGATGATGTTGGTGCTCGAGTCGCCGACGCGGTAGGCGGCCTGGGTCAGGTCCGGGGACACGCCGAGGACCATGAGCATCGGCACGAAGATCGGCGCAAGCAGGCCCCACTTGCCGCTCGCCGAACCGACGAACAGGTTGATGAAGCCGGTCAGCAGCACGATACCGACGATCGTCACCGAGATCGGCAGGCCCAGCGCCTCGAGACCGCGGGCGCCCGAGATCGCGAGCAGCGTGCCGAGGCCGGACTGGCCGAACGCGATGACAAACTGGGCGATAAAGAACATGATGACCAGGTAGTAGGCCATGTCGCTCATTGCCTTGGTCATGCCCTCGATCATGTCCTTCATTCCCGACATCGTGCCGGCGACGCGTCCGTATACGATGCCGGGGATGATGAACAGGAAGAAGATCAGCGAGACGATCGATTGCATGATCGGCGCGCCGAAGGAGACGAGCGTGCCGCTCTCATCGCGCCACGGCGAGTCTGCCGGCATGAGCGTCAACGCAAGGACTACTAAGCCCAGCACCATCGACGCCAGTGCCCAGCGCAGGCCCTTGCGCTCGTGGGGTTCGATTGGGTGCAGTTCGGGCAGGTCGTTTTCGTCGCCGTCGACCTCGGTGCCGGCGAGGCGCGGTTCAACGACCTTGTCGGTCAGGTACCAGCCGAGGCCGGTGATCAGGACTGACGAAGCCGTGGTGAAGAAGTAGTTGTTGAGCGTGTTGACCTCGATAGTGGGGTCGAGGAGCTGCGCGCCCTGCTGCGTCAGGCCCTGTAGCAGCGGGTCAAGTGACGACGGTACGAAGTTCGCCGAGAAGCCGCCGGACACACCGGCGAAGGCTGCCGCGATACCCGCCAGCGGATGCCGGCCGGCCGCATAAAAGATGACGCCGCCAATCGGGATGACGAGCACATAGCCTGCGTCGACGGCCGAATGGCTGACGATGCCGACGAGGATAACCATCGGCGTCAGCAGTTTCTGCGGCGTTACGTTCAGGAGCGCACGGATCGCGGTTGTAATGAAGCCGGAGTGTTCCGCGACGCCGATACCGAGCATCGCAACGAGCACGACGCCGATTGGGCCGAAGGTCATGAAGCGATTGACCATCGTCGCCATGAACTGGACGAAGTTCTCGCCGGCGAGCTGATTGACGACGACGATGCGCTCGCCGGTTGCAGGGTGGAAGACGTCGAAGGTGATGTAAGAGAGCAGCCACGACAGCAGCCAGACGATGCCCAGCAGGGCGATGAACAGCACGGCCGGGTCCGGCAGCGCGTTGCCAACCCGTTCGACGGCGCCCAAAAACCCCGAGTTCTTGTTCGTGTTAACGCTTTCCGCCGACATGGCGATCCCCCTGAAGTCGTTCTTTTGGTTTATCAGGCTGTTGACGGCCCGATCTTATTTCACGCCGTGCGTCATGCGATTGATAATCGGTGAGAACAGCCAGAACAGCACGCCTGCTCCGATCACGATGCTGGCCACGACCGTGAACAGCTGTTCCGGCGGCAGGCTCTCGATGCGACCGGACACGAGGCCGGCGACGAGATTGCCGAGCGCCGCACCCATGAACCAGGTACCCATCATCTGGCCGACCAGGCGGTGCGGTGAAAGCTTGGTGACGCTTGACAGGCCGACCGGGCTCAGCGCGAGTTCGCCTACGGTGTGGAAGAAGTAGGTCACGACCAACCAGGTCATCGCGACCCCGGCGGCCGGATTGTCGGCCGCGCCCTCGGGCACGTACAGCGAGCCCCAGGCGAGCACCAGGAAGCCGACGCCGAGCATGACGAGGCCGAAACCGAACTTGACTGGAATAGACGGGCTCTTCTCCGCCAGCTTGACCCACACCATGCCCATGACCGGCGCCAGCAGGATGATGAAGATCGGGTTGACCGACTGCAGCCAGCTGGTTGGCACCTCCCAACCGAAGATCACGCGATTCGTGAAGTCCCGGGCAAAAATGTTCATCGATGAGCCGGCCTGCTCGAAGCCCGACCAGAACATGGCGGCGCCGACGAACAGCAGGAAGATCACGAATACCCGGTGTCGTTCGGTCTTGTCATGGCAGCCGAAGGCGATGACGTATGCGAAGTAGAGCGCGGCAACTACGACAACGATCAGGCCGGTCGTCTGTGCGAAACCGACGATTCCGAATGCGAGCACGCCGGATGCGATCAGCCCGTAAACAACGGCAACAAGCGCCGCGGTGATGCCGAGGCCTATCATGAGCTGCTTCTTTGCGACGCTGACGAGCGCCGGGTCAGCGGCTTCACCCGTCAGCTCGCCGGCGCCTTTGAGTTTCGGCGTGCCGTACACGTACTGCACGAGGCCGAGCACCATGCCGAAGCCGGCGAGGCTGAAGCCCAGGTGCCAGTCAACGTTTTCGGCGAAGTAGCCGCAGACGATCGGGCCTGCGAACGCGCCGATGTTGATGCCCATGTAGTAAATTGAGAATCCGGCGTCGCGTCGCTCCGGCGTATCGTTCGTGTACAGGTCGCCAACGATGGCGCTGACGTTAGGCTTGAGCAGCCCCGTGCCTATGACGACGAGCAGCAATCCCAGGTAGAACGACCACAAGTCGGAGCCCGGGATGAAGATTGGTGCAGCCAGCGTGAAGTGGCCCAGCGCGATGATGACGCCGCCGATAAAGACGGCCTGGCGCTGGCCGACGATGCGGTCGGCAATCCAGCCGCCGGGCAAGGCGAGTGCGTAGACGCCGAAGGTGTACAGACCGTATACGGCGCCGCTGATCTCGGTGCCCATCGCAAGTCCACCCGCGACGTCGGTCATGTAAAGGATCAGGAAGGCCCGCATACCGTAGTAGCTGAAGCGTTCCCAGAGTTCGGTAAAGAACAGGGTCATCAGACCCTTCGGGTGGCCGAATGTCGTGTCGGCCGGCTGCGCCGCTGGCGCGCTCGTCGCTGTCATAGAAGCTCTCTTTATCGGACTTTGGGCCGGGCGCGGACTGGTCGTTATGTTGGTGTCCCGAAACCCCCCGCTCGGGACCGTTTTTCTACCGGCCGGTCACGCAACTTACACCACTCAAGCCCGTTCCGCTACTGGCGAAAACCCGGTCGCCACGCTAGTGGACCTCGAGAATTATGTTTGGTTTCAGCGGATTAGCTGTCGGCGGCGACAGGCTCGTCTTCTTCTTCGCGGCGATTGGTGATGAAGACCCGCGACATCACGAGGCCGAGTTCGTAGAGGAGGTAGACGGGAATGGCGAGCAGGGTCTGGCTGAAGACGTCGGGCGGCGTCAGGAACATGCCGACGATGAATGCCGCGAGGAATACGTAGGGCCGGGCCTTGGCGAGCTTGTCGGGCGTCGTAATCCCGGTCCAGACGATCAGAACCGTCGCGACGGGTACCTCGAAGGCGAGACCGAAGACGAAGGAGATCGTTACGACGAAACTCACGTAGGCGGCGATATCCGGCATCAGCTCGATGACGTCGGGCGCGAAAGCGACGAGGAAGTTGAAGACAAGCGGGAACAGCACGAAATAGGCGAAGGCGACGCCCGCATAGAACAGCACGATGCTCGACGCGAGCAGCGGGAACGCGAAGCGCTTCTCCTTCTTGTACAGACCCGGTGCGACAAACGCCCAGACCTGGTACAGCACGAACGGCATTGCGAGACACAGGGCTACGATGAACGTGAGTTTGAAAGGCGTGAACACGACGGAGATCGGGTTCGTCGCGATCATCTGCTGGCCCGTGTCGAGGGCCGCGCGCAACGGCGCCGAAACGATCTCGAAGATCTTCTTGTTGAAGAACATCAGCGGCACGAAAATGATCATCACCGCGGCAAACGCTTTGAGAATGCGATTGCGCAGCTCGACGAGGTGCGACAGCAGCGTACCCTCGGCGAGATCCTCCTCTGTGCCGCCTTCAGGTGCTTCGCTGTCCATCGTCTTCGTCGGCTGAAGGGTCTTCCGGCTTCTCCGCCGGTTCTGCGGCGGCTTCCACGGCTGCTATATCCTCGTCATCGAAGTCGGGCTCGACGTCGAATTCGTCGCGTTCGCCCGAACCATCGCTGTCGAGATCGATGCTGGATGGCGAAGGCTCGTGCATGGGGGAATAGGTGTCGTCGTCGCGCGGCGGCGGGTGGCTCGCCGGCGGCGTGGATCGTGAATGGATGGTCGGGCCGAGGTTCAGTTCTTCTTCGAAATCCAGCTCTTCCTCGAGCTGGCGCTTCAGGCTGCGCGTCAGGCGCCGTGCCTGGCCGACCCAGCTACCGAGCTGGCTCGCCACCTGCGGCAGGCGCTTCGGTCCGAGCACGACCAGCCCGATCATGCACAGTATTAGAAACTCGAAGAAACCGATACCGGACACGTCAGACGTCCGCGGGCAGGGGGTCTACTGGCCTTCCTTGCGGGACTCTTCAGCCGGCGTGTTGTCGAAGTCCGCGTCGGGTTTCGTCGACTCGCTGAGCTGCTCGGTCGTCTGCTCGGCTTCATTCACGGCACTGCGAAAGCCCTTCACGGCGGAGCCGAGATCGGAGCCTAGAGTACGCAGCTTCTTGGTGCCGAAGATCGCCAGGATGATCACGAGCACGATCAGGAGCTGAACCGGGCCGATTTGGGACAACATCTCTTTCCTCTCCTGGGGCTTTGCCCCAAAACGATGATTGTAACGATTACGCGAGCACAATCGGGCACGCATTATGGGCACGTTAGAGCGAGCCGCGCAATCTCATGCAACTATTTCACTTCTATGCCGCGGAACACAGGACCGGCGTCGCACTTTGCCCAAGCGAGGCCAGCTCAAACCATTGTAAATACTGAGTTTTGGGCGTTCTAGCGAGTTTCAAGCCAGAATGTCACGGGCCCGTCGTTGGTGAGCGATACCTGCATGTCAGCGCCGAAGCGGCCCGTCTCGACCTGTGCATGTCGCTGCCGGCATATCGCAACAAGATCGTCGAAGTAAGCCTCGCCCTTTTCCGGCGCGGCCGCCCTCGTGAAGCTTGCCCGCGTGCCTTTCTTCGTGTCCGCCGCGAGGGTGAACTGGGGGACCAGCAACAGCCCGCCGGCCGTGTCCGCGACGCTCAGGTTCATGCGCCCCGCCTCGTCGGGAAACACGCGGTAGCCGAGGATTCGTTCGGAAAGCCGCTCGACATCGCGGGGCTCGTCGTCGCGGTGCACGGCGACCAGCACCATGAGGCCCGGGCCGATGGTCCCGACGGGCTCGCCGCCGATATGGACAGCTGCCTCGGAGACTCGTTGCAGGAGCGCGATCATAACTGGCGGGTTTCCCCGGAATCGTTCGGCAGACGGCATTTATTCACGCACGCGCCAGATACGCAATGCCCGGCTGGGAGGCCAGCGGTGACAAGCTGCAGGCACCGACCGGCGGGCGGGGAGATTCCCCGGCGCGGCGCGGGCTCCAGGGACGGCAGGCCTGCACCGCGACCCGCCGGGCGGACCGCGACGTTAGTGAAGGTCCCACTAAGCCCCCGAGAATCGATCTTTGCGGATTCTGAAGTCCACAAACAGACAATTCAAAGAAAAGTGGGAATAATGGGTCCCATCAAGCCTAGAATCACCTTATCGTGGAGATCATAACCCCATTGGCATCCCCCGCAAGCCCCAATACACTACCTCGTCGCACTTGAAACGGGACAGTCAATGAAACGCAGACACTTCGTGGGCGGTATCGCCGCTGCCGCCGGCCTCGCCGCCTGTTCGAAATCGGCCGAGGACTGCGCGCCCGGCGCGGCCGCATCCACCGAGACCTTCGAGTGGTCTGCCGTGACCTCCTGGCCGCCCCGTTACCCGGGACTCGGTATCGCCGTCTACAACCTTGCCGACAGGATCGCAGCCGCAACCAATGGCCGCTTGACGATCAAGGTCTACGCGGCGGGCGAACTCGTGCCGGCCTTCGAGGTGTTCGACGCGGTCAGCCGGGGTACGGTCGAGATGGGCCACGACGCGTCCTACTACCACAAGGGCAAGCTCGACGCGGCGCAGTTCTTCACGGCCATTCCGTTCGGGCTCAACAACGCCGAGATGGACGGCTGGCTGTATTACGGCGGCGGCCTCGAGCTGTGGCGCGAGCTCTACGAGCCCTACAACCTGATCCCGTTTCCGTGCGGCAATACCGGCGTTCAGATGGGCGGCTGGTTCAACAAGGAGATCAATTCCATCGACGACCTGAAGGGGCTCAAGATGCGCATCCCCGGCCTCGGCGGCGAGGTCCTGAGGCGCGCGGGCGGTACGCCGGTCACACTGCCCGGCTCCGAGATCTTTACGTCGCTGCAGACGGGTGCCATAGACGCGACGGAATGGGTTGGACCTTACAACGATCTCGCCTTCGGTCTGCAGAAAGCCGCGAAGTACTACTACTACCCGGGCTGGCAGGAGCCGGGCCCGACGCTCGAGTGCATCATCAACAAGGATGCGTGGGCGACGCTGCCGCCGGATCTGCAGGCGACCGTCGAACTGGCGTGCCAGGCGATCAATGATGACGTCGCGGCCGAATACACGCACGGCAACGTCAATGCTCTCGCCGAGCTGACCGCCGACCCGGATGTCGAACTACGCCAGTTCCCGGCCGAAGTCCTCGACTACCTCCAGCAGATCAGCACAGAGGTCATCGACGAACTGGTCGCGAGCGATCCGAAGTCCGCGAAGATCTACGAGTCCTTCAACGCGTTCCGCGAGAAGTCGAAGCTCAACCAGCGGATCACCGAGGGCGCCTTCCTCGAGACGCGCGAGACCTAGTCGCCGTAGATCTTGCCCGGCAGCCAGGTTGCCAGTTCGGGGAACAGCGCGAGCAGGATCAGCGCGAGAACCTGGATGGCAACGAATGGTATGACGCCGCGATAGATATCCGCTGTGCCGACTTCCGGTGGCGCGACGCCGCGCAAGTAAAAAAGCGCGAATCCGAACGGCGGCGTCAGGAACGAGGTCTGCAGGTTGATCGCAATCATAACGCCGAGCCAGACCGGGTCGAGACCCATCGCCAGCAGCACGGGCCCGACGATCGGCACGACGACGAAGGTGATCTCGATGAAGTCGAGCACGAAGCCGAGCAGAAACATCACGATCATGACGACGATCACGGCGCCGATCACACCGCCCGGCAGCGCTTCGAGTACCGTTTGGACGCCCTCGTCACCGCCGTAGCCGCGGAAAACGAGCGAAAACACCGAGGCGCCGATCAGGATCATGAACACCATGCTGCTGATCTTCAGCGTAGTCCGCATGATGTCGCGGAGGCGTTCGAGGTCGAGCTCGCGGCGAGCAATAGCCAGCAGCAGCGCGCCCATGCCGCCGACGCCGGCAGCCTCGGTCGGCGTCGCCAGCCCGGCCAGGATCGAGCCCAGCACTGCGAAGATCAGCATCAAAGGTGGTGTAATAGCCTTCAAGACCCTCAGGACGGTCACTTTGTTATCCGAATCGCGATCAAACGCGGGCATTCGTGACGGCGACACGGCCGCGGTGATCAAGAGATAAACGATGTAGAGAGCGACCAGCAGCAGCCCGGGGAGCAGTGCGCCGGCGAACAGGTCACCGACCGACACTGTTTTCGGCGAAAAGATGCCCATGTCGAGCTGCGCCTGCTGGTACGCCGAGGTCATGACGTCACCAAGCATCACGAGGATGATAGATGGCGGGATAATCTGGCCGAGCGTCCCGGACGCGCATATCGTGCCTGCGGCGATGTCGGGAGAGTAGCCGCGCTTGAGCATCGTCGGCAACGACAGCAATCCCATGGTCACTACCGTTGCGCCAACGATGCCGGTGCTAGCGGCGAGCAGCATACCGACAATCGTCACGGAGATGCCTAGCCCTCCGGGCAGGCGCCCGAACAAGAGGCTCAGCGTTTCGAGCAGTTCCTCGGCGATGCGCGCCCGCTCAAGCGTAACGCCCATGAAAACAAATAGCGGCACGGCGACCAATGTTTCATTGGTCATGATGCCGAAAATGCGATTCGGCAGGCCTAGCAGCAATGCCTCGTTGAACGCCCCAAGCAGAACACCCGCGCCGGCAAAAATCAGCGCGGTGCCGCCCAGCGTGAACGCGACCGGGAATCCCGCCAGCAGGGCTAGCACCACCGTAATGAACAATAGTGCGGCAACCCACTCCATGTTAGCGGTCTCTGCTTCTTATCGTCCGCAACGACTTCAGCGCGAGCGAAATGCCCTGAAGCGAAAGCGCGATCGGCATAAAGACGAGCACGGTCTTCAGTAGCGGCAGCATCGGGTAGGGCAAGCCACCGGATTCGCGGGATGCTTCCCGAAGCTGGAAAGAGGTCTCGACAAATCCGACCGACTCCCAGGCGATGAAGACGCAAAGCGGCAACAGGAACAGGATCACGCCGAGCAGGTCTACCCAGGCTCGGCCCGTGGCCGACATGCCGCGATAGAAAATATCGACGCGCACGTGCTCATCCTCCTTGAGCGTGTATGCCGCGCCGAGCATGAACACGACGGCGTGCATCCACGTTACCGACTCCTGCAGCCATATCTGGCCCGCATCGAAGACGTAGCGGAGTACAACGACGATAAAGGTGACGATAACCATCGCCAGCGTCAGCCAGCTCACGAGATGGCCGGTGAGCGTGCTAAAGCGGTCAACCAGGTTCGGAGTCTCGTCCCCGTTCCGCATCAGGTGCGCCAGAAGGTCGGGGTGATGAGCACGAGCAGTGTGAATATCTCGAGACGGCCGAGCAGCATGGCAACGACCGACAGCCACTTCGCCGGGTCCGACAGGCTCATGAAGCCTGACGACACATCACCGAGCCCGGGGCCCAGGTTATTGAGCGTTGCGGCGACGGCTGAGAATGCCGTCACCTGGTCGAGCCCTGTCGCCATCAGCAGCAGCAGAAGTACCCCGTAAACAATCATGTAGACCGAGAAGAAGCCCCACACCGCGTCGACAACGCGATAGCCGACCGCCTTGTTACCGACTTTGACCGGGATCTCCGCGCTCGGATGCACGAGTCTTACTATCTCGCGCATGCCCTGCTTGTAGACGAGCAGCCAGCGGATAACCTTGATGCCCCCCGCCGTCGAGCCAGCAGAGCCACCGACGAAGCTGGACAGTATCAAGAGCACCGGCAAGGCCACTGGCCACGCCGAGAAGTCCGCTGTGGTGAAGCCCGTCGTTGTTGCGATAGATACGGCCTGAAACACGCCGTGGATGACGTTCTGCCCCGGCGACTCGTAAACCTGGTAGTTGATCAGGATGGCGACGACCACGACCGAGAGGCCGAAAAGCATCATTGCGTAGGCTCGAAACTCGGGGTCTTGAGAGTAGTGCTTTACCGAGACATAGCGCCAAGCGTAAAAGTGCAGCGAGAAGTTGATCCCGGCGAGAAACATGAACACGATCGCAACAAGATTGACGGCCGTGCTGTCGAAGTAACCGATGCTGGCGTCGTACGTTGAGAAGCCGCCGATCGCGACCGTGGAGAACGCGTGGCAAAGCGCGTCGAACCAACCCATGCCCGCAGCCAGGTAGCTAAGCGTGCAGGCAATGGTGAAAGCGAGGTACACGTACCAGAGGGCTTTGGCTGTCTCGGTTATGCGCGGCGTGAGCTTGGTGTCCTTGACCGGACCGGGTGTCTCGGCGCGGTAGAGCTGCATGCCGCCGACACCAAGCATTGGCAGCACGGCAACGGCCAGTACGATGATGCCCATACCGCCGAGCCACTGCAGCTGCTGGCGATAATACAGAATGGACTTGGGTAACTCGTCGAGGCCCGTCAGGATCGTCGCCCCCGTCGTCGTCAGACCCGACATCGATTCGAAGACCGCGTCGGTCAGCGAGAGCTGGATAGAGTCGTCGAAATACAGCGGCGCAGCACCGAACGTGCCAAGGACTGACCAGAACGCGGCGACGACAAGGAAACCGTCCCGCAGCCTCAGGTCTTTCTTAGAGCGTCGAACCGGTAGCCAGCAAAGGAAGCCGGCCAGGAGCGTCAGCCCAAAGCCTTCGACAAAAGACAGCCAGGCACCGTCGTCGAACAACAGGCTGATGAACACGGGCGGCAGCATAGTCAAGCTGAACATCATCAGCAGGAGGCCGAGAATGCGCTGTACGACCGTCCAGTTCATTGTCCCGTCGCTGTCTCCCGGCGCTCAGACAAAGGACACGCCGACCTGGAAGAGCTGTTCGATACGCTCGATCTTGCGGCGATCCGTCATGAACAGGATGACGTGGTCATCGGACTCAATGACTGTGTCGTGATGCGCGATCAGCACCCGGTCGTTGCGAACCAGTGCGACGATGGCGGAGCCGGGCGGCAGCTCGATCTGCTCGATGCTGCGCCCTACCACCTTTGAGTTTTCCTCGGAACCGTGCGCGATAGCTTCCATCGCCTCGGCGGCTCCCCTGCGTACCGAGTGTACCTTCGCGACGTCGCCGCGACGCACGTGGGCGAGCAGCGAACCAATCGTGACCTGCTGCGGCGAAATAGCGATGTCGATGCTGCCGGACTCGACAAGGTCGACGTAGGAGGCACGGTTGATCAGCGCCATTACTTTGTGCGCGCCAAGACGCCTGGCGAGCATAGAGCTAAGGATGTTCGCCTCCTCTGAGTTGGTCAGCGCGCAGAATACGTCGACGTTGTCGATGTTCTCCTCGAGCAGCAGCTCCTCGTCGGCGGCATCGCCGACCAGCACGATTGCCTTGTTGACCTGCTCGGAGATCTGCCGCGCACGCCGCATGTCGCGTTCGATGATCTTGACCTGGTTGGTCTGCTCCAGCGCGAGCGCGAGCCGGACACCGATGTTGCCGCCGCCGGCAATGACCACGCGGCGGACCGGGTCCTCGAGGCGGCGCATCTCGCTCATGAAAACGCGAATGTCCTTGCGGTCCGCGATGAAGAACACTTCGTCGCCTTCCTGGATGACCGTATCGCCGTCGGGCAACATCGCCTTGCCGCCGCGGTAGATGGCCGCGATACGGCCTTCCGTGTTCGGAATATGTTCCTTCAGAGTCGCAATGCGCTGGCCGACCAGCAGGCCATCGCGATCCGCCAGAACGCCGACGAGACGCACACGACCGTCGGCGAAATCGAGAACCTGGGTCGCACCCGGGTACAGGATCAGCTGCTCGACGTACTCGCACACCAGCTGCTCCGGACTGATGCGCACGTCTATCGGTATTGCGTCCTGGGTAAACAGCTTGTTCGCCGACATGTACTCGGCCGCCCGGATGCGGGCGATCTTGGTCGGTGTGTGAAACATCGTGTAGGCGACCTGGCAGGCCACCATGTTGGTCTCGTCGGTGTCGGTCAGCGCGACGACGATGTCGGCGTCGTTGGCGCCGGCGCGCTCGAGGACTTCCGGATAGGCGGCGTGGCCGACAACGGTACGGATATCGAGACGGTCCTGTAGCTCGCGCAGGACCTCGGGCCGCATGTCGACGACCGTGACCTCGTTCGCTTCCTCGCGGGACAGGTGATAGGCAGCGGACGAACCGACCTGTCCTGCACCGAGTATGAGAATTTTCATTGTTCTGAGAAGGCCTTAGGGCAGCCCTGCCCTGGCCGGTATTTTACATCAGTTCGAGATTCGCATATCGGTAGACGAGGATTTTCGTGCCCTCTGTCTCAAAATTGACGTGCACCTGCATGTGCGCGCCCTGACCCTCGCAGTTGAGCACGACGCCGTCGCCGAATTTCTGGTGCCGAACCCGCTGGCCGAGGCGAACGCCCAGGTCCTCGCCGGTGTCGACCGGCGTGCGTCGGCCGGTATAGCGCTGTCTCGCCGGCATCGGCCGCGACACCTGTACGCGCGGTCGGACTTCTTCTACGTATTCGGCCGGAATCTCGTTGATGAACCGGGACGGCACGGAGTAGTTGTCCATGCCGTGCAGCCGCCGCTGCTCGGCGTAGGTGACGTACAGCGTCTGTTTCGCCCGCGTGATGCCGACGTAGCACAGCCGGCGCTCTTCCTCGAGGCCGTTCGGGTCCATGATGGAACGCTGGTGCGGGAACAGGCCGTCCTCCATGCCCGACAGGAATACGAGCGGAAACTCCAGCCCTTTCGCGGAGTGCATCGTCATGAGCTGGACACAGTCCTCCCAGGCGCCGGCCTGTCCTTCGCCGGCCTCGAGCGCCGCGTGCGACAAAAATTCATCGAGCGGCGGCATCTCCTCGTTCGGGTCCGGCTCGAAGCTCTTTGCCGCGCTGACGAGTTCGAGCAGGTTCTCGACCCGGGTCTCGCCTTTCTCGCCTTTGTCCTTCTTGAAGAACTCGATGAGCCCGCTGGCATGAATGACGTGATCGACCTTGTCCTCGAGCTCGAGGTCGCGAACCTCGTTTGCCATGCGCTCGACCAGGTGGATGAACGCCAGCACGGCGTTGGCCGCCCGGCTGGTGAGCTCGTCGCTGGCCAGCGCGGCGGCGGCCCGCCACAGCGAACAGCTGTTGGCGCGGGCGTATTCGCGCATCAGCTCAACCGTGCGCGCACCGATGCCGCGGGTCGGCTTGTTGACGACGCGCTCGAACGAGGCGTCGTCGTCACGGCTGGCGATGAGCCGCAGGTAGGCGAGCGCGTCCTTGATCTCGGCGCGCTCGAAGAACCGCAGGCCGCCGTATACGCGATAGGGGATGCCGCTGTTGATGAGGCCTTCCTCGAGCACTCGCGACTGCGCGTTGGAGCGATACAGGATGGCGGCGTCGGCGCGCGCGTTGCCCTGGGCGATCCAGTCTTTCAGGCGACCGATCACGAAGTCGGCTTCGTCGCGCTCGTTATACGCGGCATAGACCTTGATCGGCTCGCCCTCGGCGCCCTCGGTCCACAGGTTCTTGCCCATGCGGGCGCTGTTGTTCGCAATGACGGCGTTGGCGGCATTGAGGATCGTCGCCGTCGAACGGTAGTTCTGTTCGAGTTTGACGATTGCCGTGCCCGGGAAGTCCTTCTGGAATTGGTGAATATGCTCGACGCGGGCGCCCCGCCAGCGGTAGATCGACTGGTCGTCGTCGCCGACGACGAAGGGAATGCCGTCCTTGCCGGCCAGGAGCCGCAGCCAGGCATACTGGATCGCGTTGGTGTCCTGGAACTCGTCGACCAGCAGGTGCTGGAAGCGTCGCTGGTAGTGCGCGAGCAGCTCGGGATTGTCGCGCCAGAGCTCGTGGGCGCGCAGCAGGAGCTCAGCGAAGTCGACGAGGCCGCCGCGCTCGCACAGCGCCTGGTATTCCTTGTAGAAAACGATCCTCTGTCGCCGGTCCGAGTCGTTCTCGTCGTCCATGTGCTCCGGGCGCAGGCCTTCGTCCTTCTGCGCGTTGATGAACCACTGGATCTCGCGAGGCGGCCAGCGACCGTCGTCCTCGCCCAGGTTCCTCAGCAGCCGCTTGATCAGTCGCTGCTGGTCGTCGGAATCGATGATCTGGAAGTTCTGCGGCAGCTTCGCCTCGCGCCAGTGGCGCCTGAGCAGCCGGTGCGCAAGACCGTGAAAGGTGCCGATCCAGAGGTGCCGGACGGGAATGCCGAGCAGGTTCTCGATGCGGCTGCGCATCTCGGCCGCGGCTTTGTTGGTGAAGGTTACAGCCAAAAGGGCATTCGGGCTGACGCCTTCGACGTCGATGAGCCAGGCGGCGCGGTGAACGAGTACCCGGGTCTTGCCGCTGCCCGCACCTGCAATCACGAGCGTCGGCTGGTCGGGGGCCGTGACGGCCTCGCGCTGCGCGTCGTTCAGGTGTTCGAGTATCGGCGTGACGTCCATGTAAGAAACGCGGACCAGGGTGTGGCGAAGCCCGCGATTCTAACAGGTTCTAGGGCTCCCAACGGACTCCCAAAACGTACTGGTTGCGGTCGTACTGGATGCGCGTATCGGTCGACGCGCGTTCGTCCACGGAGGCCTCGAAGACGAGGTACAGGCTGCGGGTCATCCGGTAGGTGGCGATCACGTTGATGTCGACGGACTCGAGCGTTTTTGCACCGATGACCGGGTTGTTGAACGCGAACGCATTCGGGAAGTTGTACAGGCGGTAGTAGCCGGAGGCTTCCAGGTCGAAGCGCCCGCCGAGACCCAGGTGGATCTCGCCGCCGTAGCTGTCACGCGTGTAGTCGTTGTAACCAACGAATTGGTCGGTCCGCTCGCGGCGCTGATATTCGACGCCGAACCACATCGTGTCCGTGATGCGCTGTCGCGCGGTCACGCCCAGGTCGAGGTAGTCGAGGCGCAGGTTGTCGTTGTCGATGTCGATCGTGCCGTCGAGGTCACGCGCGCGACGGTCCGAGTAGCGGCGGGTGTAGCGGTCCGCCGAGAATCGCAGCAGCGACGTGCGGGTGAACTTGTACTGGCCGTAGCCGCCAAAAAGGAAGTACTCGTGATCGTAGGCAGGGACCTCCTCGACCTCTTCGTAGTCCCACAGCTGGCCCTTGACCTTCAGGCCCAGCGCGAAACGCCGGTAAGACTGCCGGAAGGTCAGTTCGGGTCCGTAGCGAACGTACTTGAAGCGATCCGAGATGTCGGTACCGTTAACGACGCGCGAGCCGCCGTCATCCGGGTCGAAATAGACTTCGTCGTTTTGCGCAATCCGAAACGCCGAGTAAACGCGTCGATCGCGCTCGTTTTCCTCGTCGCGATTGCGATACTCGCTGCCGAAGCTCAGTTCGTGCAGGAACTCGTTGGCGTTGTCGAGCTCCTTGTCCTGGTAATAGCGGCCCGCGAGCCGGTAGGCACCGAAGAAACCTTCTTTCTCATACGCGTTGACCTGGTACTTGGCGCTCATGGAGACGGGCATGAAGGCGCCCGACTGCACCACCGGGACGACGGTCGGCTGCGCCGGGTCCGCGAAGTCAATGTAGGGTTCGCTGGGGCTGCGAAATACGTTGCTGTCGTTGCCGAAGCTCACACGGGCACGCAGTTCGAGGTTCGCGAACTGGCGTTCCTTCTCGCGTCTGCGCGCTTCACGAATGATCGGGTCGTTCTCGATCTCCACGCGCTGGATGCGTGAGATAGCGATGCGGGCGTATTTCGAGATCTGCTCGTTCTGCTGCTGGTCACGGGCGAGTCGAAACCACTTCAGCGCCTCGTCGCGGTCGCCGAGGGCGTAGGCGTTCAGGCCCAGGTTGTACGTGGTGACGACCCTGAGCGTCGGCGACGCAAGAGCCTTCTCCAGGGACTCGCGCGCGCGGATATGCTGGCCGGCCTTGTAGTGTGCGACGCCGGTGTTGTAGTGCAACAGCGGCGTGTCGTAGCCCGCCTCCGCGGCCTGCCGGTAGCGCAGCAGCGCGGCGTGGTACAGGTCGTCGCGAAACAGGCGGTTGCCATCGTCGAAATACTGCGGGCCGGTCATGGCGAATGCCGCCCCGGAAAGCAGCGACAGCAGGCAGGTCGCGACCCACGCGGTAATTTTAGCGTTCGTGCAAATCGTTCGGCCCCAAGCGATTAACAACAATGCGTTATGTCAGATTTTGAAGACTACCGTCTGCGCCCGAAAAAACTATGACGCAGTCCCGGATTCCGGCAAGAAAATCCCCCGAAAGCGCGAGCTGACGGGGGATAAATGGTCCGGGTCGTCCCTGGCCCGACTCAATGACGGCGGTCCGGGAAGAGCACGGACCGCCGTTCCAGAGCCTTAGATGTCAGCGCTGTCGCTGCTCTCGTCATCCCCGAGGTCGTCACCGTCGTCGTCCGACCCATCGTCGTCCATCTCGTCTTCGAGCTCGTCGACGCTTTCAGCGGAATCGTCCATGTCGCTTTCCATCTCGTCATCGCCGAGATCGTCGTCGCCCATGTCGTCTTCTTCCTCTTCGCGATCGTCAAACTCGTCTTCCAGGTCGAGGTCTTCGCCGACCTCTTCCTCGAAATCGTCTTCGCTATCGTCGAGTTCTTCGTCCTCACGGAAGTCCTCGTCGCCGTCGAAGTCTTCCTCGGACTCTTCTTCGAGCTCGTCCTCGAAGTCGTCGTCACGTTCTTCGTCGCGCATCTCGTCGTCGATATCGGCCGACTCTTCTTCGTCGCGCTCGTCCTCGTCGTCCTCTTCGTCGCGAGCATCGTCGGCATCGCCGTCTTCTCGATCGTCTTCGTCGTCCTCGTCGACGTCGTCGAGTTCGTCGTCCTCGGGACCACGCATCTCGGCGATATCGGAGTCGAAGCTCGCCTCGTTGTCGAAGACTTCCATCGTGACCTCGAGATCATCGAGATCGTCGGCCAGCGCAGAGGCCGGGTACATCGCAAACGCGGTCAGTACCAGCGTTGCCAGGAAAATATTGAATTCTTTCATCGTCTTGCTCCGTAAAACCTCTGGCCGGAATCCCTTGTCCGGTGTCCCTAACTCACGTCCACACGCAACCGGAAGGTCCGGTCACGATCATCATGTTCGAGGCGGGCGAGGACTTCGCCCCCTGCCGGCGTTACGGCGAGCAGCTTGAGCGGCAGCAGGTTCCTGCCCTCGGCGAGGCTCGTCTCCCAGGTCACTTCACTCTGGCCCGGGAAGCCGGCGAGCTCGATGCCTGGGGGCAGCGATACGGTCAGCGTTGCCGTATCGAGCGCCTCGGCTGACGAAAACACGAGATTCACGGTGCGCGGCTCCGCGAGCGCGATCGTCACGCCGGGGATACCGGGGTCGGCGACCGGTGCTTCGGGTGCCTGGAAGAACGTCCCGCTTACAATGAGGATCGCGAGACCTGCTGCTACCGCGCCACCGAAACCGGTCATGATCCAGCGATTCCGCTGTCGGCGCGTGCCCTCGTGGGCGGCGCGGACCAAGGCCTGGTCGTAGAATCCTGCGGTGGCGTCGGGCATCGGGTAGTCCTTTAGCAATGCCAGGAGCTCCTGCTCCATGGCGTCCGTGTTTTGCGTGTTGTCAGTCATCGTGTGAGCTCTCTTGCCCCTTACACGTTCATGGCGACGAAAGGGTTCCATCGTCGGTGAGTATTTGACGTAATCTGGCGCGCGCCCGGTGCAGCCGCGACTTTATCGTTCCAACGGGCGTGCCCGTCAGCGCTTCAATCTCCGTCAGCTTGTAGCCCTCGGTGTCGTGCAGCAGCACGATGATGCGATGTTCGACGCTGAGCTGGTCGAGCGCCCGTTCGAGACGCTCGAATTTCTCGAGGCGTTCGTGGTCGCCGGTGGGCGTCGGTCCGCCCTCGAAGGCGGCCAGGCCGTCGCCCGGCAACTGCCCTTCCTCGACGATGACCAGCCGCCGGCGGCTGAAGCGGCGCCGCTCGTCGATGAACAGGTTGTACATCACGCGGCTCAGCCATGAGCCCGGTTCGTCGATGGTCACGAGCTCGTCGAGCTTCGCGAAGGCCTTGATCAGCACCTCCTGGAACAGGTCCTCGGCCTCGGCCTTGCTACCGGCGAGGCGCCACGCCAGCCGGTACAGCCGGTCGAAGTGCGGCCGCACGACGCGTTCGAAGACCTCGGTGCTGGTTGGACTCATGCGCCCGAGTCTAGCCCCGAGGGGCGCGGGCACAAGGAAACGGGCCTGAAAACTTAAGCTGCGTCACATTCGGTGTGTAAAATCACGCCATGCTTACCGAATGCCGACTCTGTGGCAGCGACGACCTGACCCTGTGGATGCGCGACGGGCGCCACAGCAATCTCGACTACTATCGCTGTGGTCGCTGCACGCTGTGGAATTACGATCTCGACTGCGGAACGGACCAGACCCAGTACACCGAGACCTACGTGAGCCCGCTCGATACCGAGCACAAGTACAACCGCGACAACCGTCAGAGCTTCGATTTCCTTCAGAAACACGCTCCGGAACCAGGCACGCTGCTGGATATCGGCTGCGGCTCGGGCGGCCTCCTGTACCCGGCGCGCGAGGCCGGCTGGCAGGTGCGCGGCATGGAGCTGTCGGCGGAGGCCGCCAACAATATTCGCGAGGACCAGGGTTTCGACGTCATCGTCGGCAATTTCCTCGATTACGAGAACCCGGACAACGAGCAGTACGACGTCGTCGTGCTGCGGCACGTGCTGGAGCACCTGCCCGACTCGAAACTCGCGATGACCAAGATCGGCGACCTGCTGAAGGAAGGCGGGCTGTCTCTGCTCGAGTTTCCCAACACGAACTCGGTCAGCTACTCGACCAAGCGCCTGCTGAAGAACCGCGGCCTCAAGAACAAGAAGTTCTCTGAAGACTGGCGCCCAGGCCACGTCAACGAGTTCTGCCGCGAGTCCTTCGAGTACCTGCTCGAGCAGACCGGTTTCGAGCTGCTCGTCTGGCGGACCTACTCGAACAAGCAGTTCGCGAACGCGTTCTATTCGCTGGTTCCGGTCGCGAGCAAGGCACGCGCCCTGGTCAGGAAGAAGGCGGCCGCCTGACGACGGCCGCCGGGCGTACCTAGGACGCTTTCGCTCTGTTGCTGTACGAGTACCAGTCGATCCGGCGGGTCAGGTACATGATCAGTGCGAGCGCTACCCACAGTCCGATCGCGCCCCCGAGCAGTGCATAGTTTTCCGCCTTGAGCGTCATGTACAGGAAGGCGTACAGCACCGTGAGTATGGTCGTCATGATGACGCCGCGCATGCGGTTGCCGAGGACCGCGATGCTGTAGCCCGCGATCAGCGTCGTGGAGGCGGCCGCGCTCAGCGCGTAGGCGAGTCCGAAACTCATGTGCTCGGCGAATGACAGCAACAGCAGATAGAAGAGTGCGTTCGCAAAACCGACGAGCAGGTACTGCAAGGGGTGCAGCCTCAGGTTCGCCATGATTTCGAACAGGAAGTAGGCCACGAAGGACAGGCCGATGAACAGGACCGCATACTTGCTGGCCCTGAGCGTCGTCTGGTAGAGGCTTACCGGCATATAGAAGTTGACGCCGAACGCCGCGCTGTACAGATGCGTGTTCAGGGACGCCTCGCCGGTCCACTGTGATGGCAGCGAACGGCCGAGACTCGCCACGCGCCAGTCCGCCGTGAATCCGTCGTCCGAAATCTCGCGCGACTCGGGCAGGTAGTTGCCGATGAAGCTGGGGTTAGGCCAGCTCGACGTCATGCTCGCGATCGTCGTGTCGCCAAGCGGCAGGATCCGCAGCGCGTCGCTGCCTTTGACGCGCAGCTCCATCGAGAAACGAGCCGACTCGGCGCCGTCCGCGAACAGCTCGCCGGCAGGCGCAACAATTGGTGCAGGCAACTCCTTGAGCACGGCGACACCGCCGGGTCCGAAGCGGGACTGCTCGCCACCGATATTGATAACGGGTGTTTCGGCAATCGCACGCGCGTCGGTCACGGTCAGCGCGATCTCCGCCTTTTCCCAGTTCAGGACGGCAGCAACGAGCCCCAGTTTCTCCGCGTCGAGCGCGGGAAACTCGCCGCGAATCTCGAGCCTGGCCGTATAGATGGGCACCTTGTGAATGCCGCGGTAGCGGACTTCGGGGCTGGTCTCCGTCCGGTATTCCAGCCGCGAAGGCAGCACGTAGGCGCGACTCTCCTCGATCACCTGATGGCCGTACGCGTTGATGTGGGTCTCGGTATACGGCACCACGAGCACCGGGCCCGCGACCAGCTGTTCGTTGCCCCAGGAGCGCATGATGTCGGCGCGGGCCTGCTGGTGCACGTAGTCGCGGTCGTGGATAACGCCCTTGATCATCGACACCGGGATTAACAGCACGAGTATCAGCCCGCCGATGACGAGCGCCTTGACCGACGCGGAGCGCTTCAGTCCCGAAATCATGTTCTGCATGGCTCTCCTCCCTGAAACTGGAGACTCATTTCGACAGACGAACGTGCGGCCCGGGTGATCAAAAAATGGCCAATTGTGGCAACCGGCGAGTCCGTATACTGCGGGTCGATGAAGACCGCCCTGTTAAGCGCCCTCGCCATGTTCGCGTTCGCGGCCAACTCCGTGTTCTGCCGGCTGGCGCTGCTCGACGGCCACACCGATGCGGCGAGCTACGCAACGGTACGCGTCATCGCGGGCGCCACCGTGCTTGCCCTCATTGTGCTCGTGCAGACGCGCGGCCAGCCGAGTTTTGATGCGGACTGGCGCTCCGCGCTCGCGCTGTACGTGTACATGGTCTTTTTTGCATTCGCCTACGTGACGCTCGCGACGGGCACGGGTGCGCTGATCCTGTTCGGTGCGGTACAGCTAACCATGTTCACGGTCGCGCTCAGGTCCGGCGAACGGTTTCCGCCGCTCGCGTGGTTCGGATTGTTGCTCGCCATCGCAGGCCTTCTGTACCTGGTGTCGCCGGGCGTCACCGCGCCCGAGCCGCTCGGCGCGGTGCTCATGGCAATAGCTGGCATTGCGTGGGGAACGTATTCGCTGCTCGGACGCAAAGCGGCGGACGCGACCCGCGCGACCGCCTGGAATTTCGTCCTGTCCGTCCCGCTGGTTCTCGCGACGAGCCTCGTGTTCCTCGATTCCGCGGACGTGAGCGCGACCGGCATTGCGCTCGCGATTCTGTCCGGCGCGATAGCGTCAGGACTCGGTTACGTCGTTTGGTACGCGGCGCTGAAGGGGCTGGCCGCGAGCGACGCAGCGACGATACAGCTGTCCGTTCCGGTTATCGCGGCGATCGGTGGCGTCGTTCTGCTGGCCGAGCCGGTCACGATGCGGCTCCTCGTAGCGACGATCGCCACGCTCGGCGGCGTGGCGATTGTGCTGAGGCAGCGGGTTGCCTAGCCTCTTCTAGCCACCTTCATTCAGCGGCTTGCCGCAATGCGGGCAGGATCCAGAGGTGCTGTCTTTGACCTCTTTCTTGATGCTCTGCATGAGAAGGAGGGCTTCGTCGCTCCTGAGCCCCAGCTCCCTCTGCAGCTCATCGAGCTTGTCTCGTTCGGAGTCATCGATTATTCCGTCTTTGAGATACATCCGAACGTACTCGTCATACTTGGCGCGCCGGCGGTGCACATTCTTGGCGAAGCCGGACGCCATAATGGCCGCTGGTAGTGCGATCATGCCGATACCGATCAGCCCGATAAGACCGCCGAACATCTTGCCACCGATCGTTATCGGCACGACGTCACCGTAACCGAGGGTCGTCAACGTCACAATCGCCCACCACATCGAAGCCGGAATGCTGCCGAATACGTCGGGTTGCAGCTCATTCTCGAGCAGGTAAATACCGGCAGCCGACATCACGAGCATGATCAGCAGTATGACGAACGCCGCAACCAGGGCCTCGGACTCATCTTGAATGACGTCTAGCAGCGCACCCAGCGCCGGGGAGTACCGCGTCAACTTGAATAACCTGAGCAGCCGCAGACCGCGCAGGAAGCGGAGATCGATGGAGACGTAGAGGCTGAGATAAAACGGCAGGATAGCGATCAGATCGACCAGCGCTATCGGGCTCAGCATGTAACGAATACGGCCGAGTATCGGCCGGGAGTCGCGAATTTCCTCGTGGTCGATGCTGCTCCATACGCGGGCAAGGTACTCGACCGTGAAAACAGCGACCGAGAATACTTCGAAGAGCCGAAAGACTTGCCCGAACCGCGCGTAGATTGAGTTAACGGACTCCAGGATGATCGCGACGACGTTCAGCGTGATCAGCAGGATCAGGAACAGGTTGAGCAGACGACTGGGCCTGTCGTCGTAAACGCCCTGTTCCAGAAGCTCCGCGGTTCGCTTGCGCAGGTTCATTCGGGTGTCAGGTCAGCCGAGCAGCGATAGCCTTCAGCGTGTCCTCCAGGGCAGATTTGCGCGCCGCCGCTCTCCCGCTAGCCTCCGACGCCGGCATGGAGCGCGCCATACGGCGGATCTCGCGCGCGAGACCCTTGTCGTTCGAGCCGCTGGCAAGTGCCGGGCCGGCGCGCTCCAGAAGAGCACCCAGGCCGGCGGCGGACTCGGTCGACAAAACGCCGTCGCGCAACAGCTGATCGACGTAGGCCAGGGCCACTGCGGGCTCAGCCGGCCAGCTCACCTGGAACTGCTGCTGCGGATTGAAGACTTCGCCCTGGTCGGCGAGCCTTGCCGCCGCGATCTCGTTGGCCGTCAGGTGCTCGCTCGGGATCAGCTCGAAGACATCGAGGCCGCGCAGGATTTCCGTGCCGTAAATCAGGCCGTCGTACCAGTAAACCGACCAGTAACCACCGGTGACCAGCGTTTCGGCATCTATCGGACCGCGATCGAAATAGGCGATCTCGACCGGGTTCTCGGAATCGGTGAAATCGAGGATGGAAATGCCACCCTGGTACCAGGCCTGGACGAAAATATCCCGTCCGGGCACCGGCACGATGGAGCCGTTGTGCGCCACGCAGTTTTCGACGTCGAGCTGCGGCGCCGGCATCTTGAAGTAGCTGCGGAACTCGAGCTTGCCGTCGACGATGTCATAGATCGCGTCGGCACCCCAGGTCAGCGGATCGTAGGACCGGCAGCGCGGGAATGAGCCGCCGCCCCATTCGTCGGTGAACAGCACCTTGGTGCCGTCGTTGTTGAAGGTTGCCGAATGCCAGTAGGCGAAACCCTCGTCGACGACGGAGTCGATGCGCATCGGCTTACGCGGATCGGAGATGTCGAAGATGATGCCGTTACCCGAACACGCACCCGCGGCCATGTTCGCGTCCGGGAACACGGTGATGTCGTGGCACTGGTCGGTCTGCCGGGATTCCTGGGTCTCGTCGCCGTGATCGCCACCGCGCCAGAGACCGGCAAGCGCGCCGGTCTCGGGATCGGCAAACACGGCCGGCGAATCGACGATGCGCGAACTCGCCGGATCGTCCACGGGAATCTCGATGACATCGATACGGAACAGCGCCGTGCGCTCGTCGCCGGGCAGGTCGTCGAAACAGGATTCCATTTCTTCCTGTTCGCGAATGCTCGAGGTGCCCGAGTTGTAGACAATGATCTTGCCGTCCTTGCCGGGTCCGCTCACGACCGAGTGCGTGTGCGAGCCGCGACAGGTCTGCACCATGCCGACCTGCTTCGGATTGGTCAGGTCGCTGATATCGAAAATGCGGATGCCGCGGAAGCGCTCTGGGCTCACGTCCTCCGGCACGCCCTCGAGGCCGCAATCCAGTCGGCTGCGGGTTTCCTGCACCGACATGATCAGCAGGTCGCCGACGATCGAAACGTCGCCCTGGCCACCCGGGCAGACGATCGAGGCCATCAGCTCCGGCACGCCATCGTCCTGCAATTGATAAACGTTAAAGCCGTGGTAGTTGCCGGCAACCAGCACGTCGCCGGCAAAAGCCATGTCGGTGTTGGCGAAGCTCAGCATCGGCGACCGAGGCCGTTCACCGTTGACCGGCACCTTCGGTGCGGTCTTCGCTTCCTCGTCTTCTTCATCCTCCGAGGCGGATTCCGCGGGCGCTT
Source organism: Woeseiaceae bacterium (assembly GCA_030066625.1). GTDB lineage: Bacteria > Pseudomonadota > Gammaproteobacteria > Steroidobacterales > Woeseiaceae > UBA1847. The sequence goes on along the minus strand of JASJBG010000001.1, from coordinate 23,147 downwards.
CGATCGGGTTGGCGGGATCGAAGAAGCCGGCGGGCTTGCGCATCGCCGACAACAGCTTCATGTTCAGAATCGCCTCGCCCGCATCTTCGAAACCCGGGGACAGCGATGCGCGCGGATCGTTCGACAGTGAACCGAGCAGCTCGTTCATGCGTTCGATCTCTGCGGCCTGGTCGTTGACGATATCCGACGTGAATTCGTAAAGAATCGGGTCGTACGCGGCACCGGGCTGCTCGAGCAGCTCTTCGACCATCGTGATCGCGCCCTCGTGGTGCGGGATCATCAGCTGCAGGAACAGGCGATCGAAGTCCGTGCCCGAAAGCGTTGCCAGCTCCGCCATTTGCTCGGGGCTCGCCATGCCCGCCATCTTGTGGTCGGTGTGCATCGCATGGTGGGCGGTGGGATCCGACACTTCCTCGCCGCGCTCGCGCAGCCAGCGCTGCATGAACTCGATCTCGTCCGCCTGCGAGGCATCGATGCGGCCGGCCACGTCGATGATCGCTTTCCGGTTGGTGCGCTCCGCAACCAGTGCCGACATCTGCACGGCCTGGTTGTGGTGCGGAATCATGTCCTGCATGAACTTGGTGTCGGCGGGCGAATGGCTGGTGCGCGCAATGTCGACAGCCTCTTCCGCGCTGAGCTGTCGATTGGCTTCGCCCGGGGCGCCCGGCTGGACGATGGGCACATCGCTGTCGGCGATGCTGATGCCCATGAAAAGCACTGACAGCGTGACGGCTGCCGTCATACGCTTGAACGGATGTCTAAGCTGCTTGAAGTTCATGCAATTCCCCGCGATCTGAGATTTCTACGAACGGGAAATCCTCGCACAGCTCACACGCCATGCCCAGACCATATTCGGGTAGCCGTCGGCCCGCGGGCCCAGGGATTCTGTCAGCCAGAACGGCCTTGGTGCATTTCAGACCACTTGCGCATGATCAACGCGACCTCGACGAGGACCACCCACGCGTCCTTTTCTCGCGAGTTCACCGAGTCGTCGAGGATCTGCACCGCAACGTCGGAAACCAGGTCGTCATCGCGAATCATGATGGCGAGTCGAAGGTACAGGAGGTTGCGGCGAACCAGCGACTTCGGCTGGTTTGAGTAGGCGAGAGAATTCGGCGGTCGAACGGGCGGCGACGTGAGCCCCGCTCGAATATGCCTGCTCGCTTCCTCGTAGCGGCCGGCCTCCACTAACGATTTGGTGTGGTTAAGCTCGAGTTCGCGAGGCGAATACAGGCCCAGGGCATCGGTGACGGCCGACGCCGACATGCCCGGGTTTTCCCGGCGCAGCGCGACAACACAGTCTTCACGGGCACGGTAGGCAATGTCCTCGACCTCGCCGGTCAACGCGATCGCCGCATCCACCTGCCCGAGCCGGCAGCGCAGCGCGACGGCATTGGCCACGGCGGTGTTGTAGTTCCGCACCGAGTACTTGGGCACTCCCCAGACCAGTGGATGGTGGCTCAGCCCCGGCGGCGGCGACCTGACGATCGCCTCATCCGCGGCCGCGAGCGCCTGGTCAACCGCTCCCGCTGCCTCGTACATTCTTGAAGCCGAAATGTAGGGTGGCGCGTCATCCTGGCCGGTCCAGTCGGAGTTCTTCCTGTACTGCCGGGGCTCGGGCATGCGCTCCAGCATTTCGCCGGTCATGCTGATGGCTCGCTCCGTGGCGCCCACGGACGCCAGCAGCTCGGCCCTCGGCGGCTCTGGCAGCTTGGAGAGTGGCATGAACGACTGATGCGGGTGCGGTTCTCGCGCGAGCAGCTGGTCGGCAAAGGCAAGCACGTAGGGGCGAGCCGCTTCGATGTTGTCGAGCGCGATCAATACCCGGGCGATCCGCTCGATGTAGGGCTCCAACGCCGTCGCATCCACGGCCGGTACCGAGGCAGCCACCATCGCTTGAAACGCCTGTGCATCAGAAAGGAGACTGGACGTCACGGCTTGCTCTGCGAGGTAGACAGCCACCTTGAGCCGCTCCTCGGGCAGGTCGAGTTCGCCGATCTCCGCGAGCGTTGCCTCGGTGCCGGCAACTCGCCACATGGTCTTGATAAAGCGGAGATTCGATGCTGTGCAACGCGGTAGCGCCTGAATCAAAATGTCGCGGGCGGTCTCGACGTGCCCGAACGCCTGGGCGCGCGCAATCAGCAACTGCCATTGCCGGCACGGTGCGTCTTCTGCCTCGAGCGTTTCGCGCCAACGCCGTATTAGCGCGACGTGCTGCGGTGCCTCGTACTCCGAAACCCGCCGCGCCAGCACGACAAGTTCCGTGTCCTCGAGCCGGCTCATGTTCTCGGCCATATCAGGGTAGTCGCGTTGCAGACGATTGGCGACGAGATAAAGCGTGATCGGCTCCTGGGCCGGCAGCGCGTTGAATGTGTCGATGTCGTCGCGCAGCAGCGCGTAAACCGGTTCGACATCTCTCCAGAACTCGCCCGTCCTCGAGTCTCTTTTGTCCCTCTCGCGCAGCCGTTCGTCGACGATCGCGTCGTAGCCCAGCTCGCGAAGCCCGGCCATGCTGAAGTCGTCCCAGCGAAGTACCTTCGGCAGCCGCAGGATGGCAAGCTCCGCTACGCACTCCGACGATGGCGATAGAGCGCATACGGCGGCGGCATCGGCATATCGATACTCGGCGATGAGCCGCGTGGCGCCGAAATACGCAAAGGGGGCGAGCAGCAGAACGAGAACGGCAATCAAGAGCTTGCGTTTCATGAGACGAGACTGGCTCTTCCAGAGACGTTGGTTGCGAGCATCCGTCGTCCAGGCCTTGCGGGTCAATCGCTCCCGTCACAGAACGAGCATGCCCGGCTATCCCGGGCAGCGGGCCGCTGGCGCTTCAGCAGCCGGTGTTCCCATCGAGAATGCAAATACCGGTGCGGGATATCCACAGGGCGCTGTCCGCTGTGAAAATCCTGGGGTCGGACTCGAGCCGTTTGGCGCGCAGCACGAGCTGTTTGGCCGAGTCTGTATCCTGCTCGATGTTCTCCGAGCCGTCGTTCAGCATTGAGGCGGCGTAAATGCACGACGTAACGGACAGGCTCTCCTCGAGGTCGCAGCCTTTCAGGAAGTACGCGAGCGCCGACCGTTCGCTAGTGAGTTCTGCGCTGTACCCGGCGCGATGCAGGTGCCCCATCGACTCACAGCTGCTCGGGTGGCCGAGCTCGCAGGACCGGGCGTAGTATTCGGCGCCACGGGCCAGGTCAGCCTCTTCGACCAACGGTTTTGGCTCGCCCGGATCGATGGTCGTCAGCACGACCTTCTGGACGGGGTTGGCGAACAGGTGAATCGCAGCCGCGGAACGACAGGCGTACCGATTGCCCATCGCACACGCGTCCTCGAAGAGCGCCAGCCCTTCTGCCTGTCGGCCCTCGACGTCATCATCGGCGAGGTCCGAATAGCGAATGCGGCCGTACCACAGGTTCTCGGCCTTGCGCCGGCAGCCGACATCGCTGCCGAGCTCGCACGCGCGCGAGTTGTACTCCTCGGACAGGCGTTTCTCATCGGGCGTTGCGCCCGGCTTGAAGTCGAGGAACTTGGACGCCTCAATCAATTCATCGACCGACGCGGCATACATGTCGAGATCCGGGTCGACTGTGTCAAACCATTCACTGTCGGACACGCCGCAGGCCGGACCGCCAGCTTCGATACATGTCAGGACGAGGTCTGCTCCGAAGTGACGCTCGTCAACTTTTCGTGCCCGTCTCACTCTTTCAAGTGCCGTGTCTCGGTTCACTTCCACATCGCCGGCGCCGTTGTAGTACAGCACCGCGGCGGACTTGCAGTTGGAGGCAACGGTAAAGTCGGAGTCCCGGGCATTGAGACACACCCCGTCATAGAGACGTAGTGCATCCGCATACGGTGCCTGCGACGCAACGAGACCCCGAAGGTAGAGCGATGCGAGCTGTTCACAGCCTGTGCCGTGCCCGAGATCGCAGGCTTTGCCAAAAGCCTCCTGCGCACCACGTATTGCCTCCTGTCGAGCAGCTCCGTCTGCGTTATCCACTTTTGGCATGTATGACAGCGCCAGCGCGTAGCAGGCCCGCTCCCCGCCAAGCTCACAGCCTCTCTCTCGAAGCGCCAGCGCGCGGCCAGCGTCGACGGACGCCTGCTCATCGGGTGCAACCATCACAATTTCATCAGCAAGGCTGTCGAAGTAGTGGGCCATCGCCCCGCAGCCATTCCCGGAGCCGGCGTCACACGCCTGCTTGGCGAAATCGAAGGCGAGTTGGTAGTCCTTCGGCAAACCAAAAAGGCCGATGCTGAATGCAAAGCTCGCCGCCGTCATTGCCTCAGGGTCCCGGCGCGACAGGCCGTTCTCGCGTGCCGCGATCTTCACCGCGCGCTGTACCCGCCACTGCTCGCGTGCCTTCAGTTGCGCCTGCGTGTAGCAGCCGAGTTCTGCGAATACGTAGCCCTCTTTACAGACGAAGTCCGCGCATTGCTTCACAGCAATCATCCGCGTCGCGTAACCAACGCAGTAGCCGCCAAATACACATCGGGCGCCGCGCTCGTCGATGTAGCAGGTCTTCGGCGCTTCATGCGCGCAGTACTGTCGCGGGACCTCAACCTGTTCGTACCGCGTACATTCGCGACCCGCGAGGCCCTTGCCCCCGGGCGGCCCGGCGAAAGCGTCATGAACGGCGCCGAAGAGCAGCGCGATCGAAACGAACAGCACCCAGCCTGTTCTGTTCATGGTGTGACCTTGCGGAATCCGGGAGTCAGACTCGATTGTAGGAGAAAGATTGCGAAACGGGTAACGCGGTTCGGCATCATTGCGGCCCCGGGAAGGTGGCCTGAAACTGCTAGGATAGTGAGCATGCGAAACGGAACCTCCTGGCTGCCATTGGCGCTTCTGGTCACTTGCGTCGCCGATGCGAGCGATGTCGGCAGCGATGCGTATCTGTCCGGCATGCCCAAGGTCGAGTTGCATCTGCACCTCGAAGGATCGATCGATGCCGATACGGTCGTCGAGATCACGAATCGGAACGAGCTTGGATACTTCACGACGGTAGAGGAAATCGAGGAATCGCTGGCAAACCGCCCGCCGGGGCTCATGGGCTTCCTCGAGCATCACATGAAGCTGCAGAACGTCATGCAGAACCGGCAGGACTTCTACGACGCCACGTTCAGCCTCGCCAGGAACCTGCACGACAACAACATCGTCTACGCGGACCTGTTTTTCGATCCCCAGGCCCACACGTCCCGGGGTATCTCCTTTGAGGAGCTCTTCGAAGGGATCGACGCGGCCCGTCGGGACGCGGAGGAAGCGTTCGGTGTCACGATCAACCTGATCATGTGCATCAACCGGGAACGCAGTGTCGAGAGCGCGTTCGAGATGCTCGACCAGGCCTATCCGTTTCGCGACCGGATCATCGGGCTCGGCATGGATTCGGGACCCGAGTACGGTAACCCGCCGGTGAAGTTCGCAGAGGTCTATGCGCGGGCAAGAGAGGAAGGCTACTTCCTGACCGGGCACCACGATGTCGACGTGCGGGACTCACTGAAGCACATTCGACAGTCGCTCGAAATCATCGGCATGGACCGGATCGACCACGGACTGAACGCCAGCGATGATCCTGAACTGATGGCCGAGCTCGTTCGGCGCGACATGTGCCTCACCGGCAGCCCGGTCAAGCGGACCACGGACCCCGCGCTGCAGGATGTCGACAGGATCGTGACCCTGGACAACGCTGGCGTCTGCGTCTCATTGAATACGGACGACCCGGAAGAATTCGAAACCGGCTACCTGACCAACATGCTGGTCATGTTCCAGGATGCCAGCGGGTACTCGGATGCGGACATGACCCGGCTCATGTGGAACGCCTTCCGGTCGATCTGGCTTCCGGAGCCGGAAAAGAAACGCTTCATGACGCAGCTACGAGACTACGCCATCGCCCACGATGTCGATTGGGATAACGTAGTCCGTCGCTAGTCCGTCGCCCCGTCAGGCGGGTTTGGAAGGAGGCCCCGTCTTCTTCGGTTTTCGCGGCGGCAGGTTTTCAGGCTCGGTCTCGGCAACGTCCTCGATCTTGCCGAGCGCTGATGGCAGGTCGATGCCGGCCTGTTTCGCGAGATCGTGGATTGGCGGTAGCGAGCCGATCATGCCGCGCAGGAATCCAGCCGTGCTCGAGCTGGCGCCGTCGCCATCGGCGCCGGAGTCCCAGACCGTGATCTTGTCGATCTTGAGGTTCTGGATCGCCTTGACCTGTTCAGCGACCAGTGACGGCAGCTGCTCGATGACCAGCAGCGCGGGTGCAATGTCCTTGCGATCGCCGCAGACCTCGAGCAGGCGTTCGTAACCGGCAGATTTGGCTTCGAGGACCTTGCGGGTACCGTCGGCCTCGGCAGTGTACTTGGCGAGGATGGCGTCGGCCTCACCGGCCGCAATGCGCCTGATGCGCTCGGCCTCGGCGTCGGCATCGATCTGGATCTTCTGCTGCTCGACGATCTGCTGGGCGACCTCGATCTTCTCGAGCCGGGCGATTTCCTGCTCCTTTTCGGCGAGCAGCACGTCGCGGGATGCCTCGGCCATTGCAACCTCGCCGAGGCGTTTCGCCTCGGCGCGGCGTTGTTCGAGGGTCGCTTCGTAGTCGGCGATCTTGGCCTTCGATTCGTTTTCGCCCTCGATGGCGTTGGCCTCGAGTGCCGCGACCTGCACGCGTTTGTGAGTTTCGGCCTTCTTCTTGCCTTCGACGGCCAGCGCGGTCTGCTGGGCGACCGCGATTTCCTTTTCCTTGGCCGCGGTTGCCTCACCCGCGACACCTTCGGCTTCGAGCTTGGCGACCTGGACGCGCTGGTCTCGCTCTGCCGCCTTCGTTCCGGTCGCCGCCTGGGCGTTCTGCTGCGCGACGGAAACGTCTCGCTCGCGGAATGCGCCGGCCTCACCGATCGCACCTTCGCGCTCGGCGTCGGCGACTTCGATCTTGGCCTTGTTGATGGCTTCGGCCGCGGCTTTCTGGCCGAGGGCCTCGATGTAGCCCGACTCGTCCGTGATGTCGCGAATGTTTACGTTGATCATCTCGAGCCCGATCTTGTTGAGCTCGAAGTTCACGTTCTTGTTCACGAGGTCCAGGAATTTCTCGCGGTCCTGGTTGATCTCCTCGATCGACAGCGTTGCGATGACGAGACGCATCTGGCCGAGGATGATGTCCTTGGCCTGGTTGTTGATCTGGTGCTCATCGAGACCGAGCAAGCGTTCGGCCGCGTTGTTCATGATGTCGGGATCGGTCGAGACGCCGATCGTGAACGTCGACGGCACATTGACGCGGATGTTTTTCTTCGACAGCGCGCTTTGCAGTTCGATGTCGATCGTCAACGGCTCGAGCGTCAGGAAGCTGTAACTCTGCAACAGCGGCACAACGAAGGTGCCGCCGCCGTGGATACAGCGGGCTGCGCGCTGGCCGCGGACCTTACCGTAAACGACGAGGATCCGGTTGGACGGGCAACGTTTGTACTGGGAGACAAGGATCGCCAGGAAAAAGGCGACCAGCAGAACGACAGATACCACGAGCATCAGCGGCCCGGGCGAGAATCCCTGTAACACGGCTCCTCCTAGTTCTTCCATGTTGTTATGAGTCGGCGCCGCTAGTCGGCGGGCTCGACGATAAACGTGCCGTCATCACGCACGGACAGCACGGTTACGCTGGTGAATTCGGCGATCTTCGGCCCCGTCGAGATCGCATCCATGGTCTTGAGGCGACCGGAGACCGAGACCTGGATCTTGCCGCGGCCGTCGCCCTTTTCCGGGATCGACATGTAGACATTGGCGGTCTTGCCGATGGCCGTCGCCGGGTCGTACTCGACGGTGCGGTTCAGCTTGCGTGCGAAGGCCATGAGGCCGGAGGCCATCATCATGAGCACGAAACCGAAGCCGGTCGCGGCGGCAGCCGAGACCATGCTGTTCAGGTTCCAGTCGATCCGGCAGGTCAGGCCCATCCAGCCCGCGCCCATGAAGAACGCGAGGATCGACAGAATGGAGAACATGTTGAAGGCGCCGTCGCCGCCGACGTCGGCGAGGTCACCGTCCATGTCGCCATCGCCGCCGAAGAACAGCGCGATGATGAGGCGAATGACGAAAAACGTGGTGCCGATGAGCGCCATGATGAGATAGATGAGGACATCCATCCCGTACCGGAGCGCTTCGTCCCAGTTGAACAGCAGCTCGAAAATGACGCTTTCCCCGCGCAGCTCCTGACCCGCGCTAACTATACCATCAGCGGGCTACGTGGTGATCGCGAGTTCCGCCGGGAGACGGCGAGACTAAACGGCTAGAACGACAGCCGGATCAGGAAGTAGTGATCGACGAGCAGGGCCGCGAACAGGAGGCCCAGGTAAGTGATCGAGTACTTGAACGTCCGCATCGCCCAGTCTAGATCCTCGGGGAAACGCATCATCTGGATCGCGTACCAGAGGAAGATGGCACCCAGGGCCACGGCCGAGACGAGGTAGATCAGCCCGCTCATGCCGGTGAGATACGGAATCACCGTGATCACGCAGAGCAGTATCGTGTAGAGCAGGATGTTCAGGCGTGTGAAGGCCTCGCCGTGCGTGACGGGTAGCATCGGGATGCCGACTTTCGCGTACTCTTCCTTGCGCGCAATCGCGAGCGCCCAGAAATGCGGCGGCGTCCAGACGAAGATGACCAGGAACAGGAGCAGCGCAGCGAAGCTGACCTCGTTGGTGACGGCTGCCCAGCCGAGCACCGGCGGTGCAGCGCCCGCAGCACCGCCGATGACGATGTTCTGCGGCGTCGCGCGCTTCAGGTAGACCGTGTAAACGACGGCGTAACCGATCAGCGACAGGAAGGTCAGCACGGCCGTGAGCGGATTGACGAGGCTGGACAGGATCAGCATCGACAGCATGCTCAGGATAGCGGCAAAACTCAGCGCCTTGCGCTCGGAGAGCCTGCCCTGCGGCAGCGGTCGGCCGCTCGTGCGCAGCATGTGAATGTCGATGCGTGCGTCGAGGACGTGATTGAACACCGCGGCGCCGGAGGCCGCGAGACCGATACCCAGCGTACCGAACACGAGCGCGTTGGCGCCCGGCCAGCCCGGCACGGCCAGGAACATGCCGACGACAGCTGTGAAGACTATCAGCATGACGACGCGGGGCTTGGTGAGCTCGTAGTAGTCTCGCCAGTCCGTCGTCAGTGTCTCGATGTTGGCGCTCATTTTTTATCCTATGCGCGACAGCCTGAGCAGCCGCTTCATGTCGTCGACCATGTCGCCGGGCACGATGTCCGGGGGGAAATACATCACGAGATTGCCGAGCGGGTCGATGAGGTAATAACCGCCGTCGGCGAGCCCTGCAGGCTTCTTGTTCGACAGTAATGCGCTGAGGCCCCCGTCCTCCAGCGCGACCAGGCCCGGATGCTCCTCGTCGATAAACAGGGTATCCGGGGCTTCGTCGCCGTGCAAGAAAATCCGCTCGAGCCGGTCCATCTCGCGGCCGAGCATTAGCCGTGACTGGCGGATTGTGTACAGGCCGTTACGGCACTCGTCTTCGCAGGGGCCGAGATCCTGGTAGACCAGCAGCCAGCTGCCGCCGGCGTCAGCGACGACCGCCGATTCCGGCAGCTCCTCGGGCACGTTGACGATCGGTTCGAGCAGCGCGCCGTGGTTGACGCGGCCTTCCGGCTGGAAGGTGCCGCCCTGGTAGTAAAGCCACGTCGCCACGATCAGCGGTCCGAAGAACACGGCGGCGATCAGCAGGAACTGCAGGCGGCCCCGCGGGGAATCACTCATTTGAAGCCTCGTTTACGCGTGTGCCAGACCAGCAGGCCGGCCAGGACGAGGGCCATCGCGAACCACTGGAAGGCGTAACCATAGTGGCGGCTCGGGCCCATCTCGGGCGGCACCCAGTGGCGCAGGAACCCGCCCTCGTCGTCGGGATCCATCAGCAGTACGAACGGCTCGACCGGGCGGCCGAGCGATTTTTCCAGGTCGGCGGACGTCGGATAGACACCGACCTGCGGCCAGCGGCTGCGGTCGGCGATCGCATCATCGCCCATGCGCATGCCGGGACGCGGCAGCGAGCCGACGCGACCGCGCACGGTCACGGAGCCCTCCACTGGCACTATCCCCACCGCGACGGCGTCGATGTCAGGGTCCAGCCCGGGCTTCTCGATCCAGCCGCGATTGACGAGCAGGAGCGGCTCGTCCTCGTCCAGCTCCAATGCCGTCACCACGTAGTAGCCGTAGCGGTTGTTCAGGATGATGTTGTCGAGCAGGAACTGGTGCTCGCCATCGAAGCGCCCCGTCGCCTTGATCGGCTGGTAGGAGCGAACCTCGGTGCCGTTCCTGAAACTTGTGAAACCGCCGCCACTCGAGAACGCCTCCTGCTCCGCCGCCTTCTCGAGCCCGCGGCTCACCTGCCAGACGCCGAGGCCGGCGAACTGGATTACCAGCAGGCTGCCGACGAGGAGCGGCAGCCACGCAGGCAGCGGCTTTTTGGCGTTCGTGTTCAAGGTATACTCGTTGGCCGTTTCGGCATAGGGGCTTCAGATGAAAGCCATCGTATTACTGCTGCTGGCAGGCATCATTATCAGCCTCGGCTCCGGGCTCTTCTTTCTCACAAAGGACAACAAGGAGCCGGGCGAGAACTCGACCCGGCTGCTGACATCCCTGAAGATCCGCGTCGCGCTCTCGATCGCGTTGATCGTCGTGCTCGTCGCCTCGTTTTCGTTCGGCTGGATCCAGCCGCCGCAATAGCTTCCCGCTACATCCAGTAGACAAAGACGTAAAGCGCGACCCAGACCACGTCGACGAAATGCCAATACCACGCTACCGCTTCGAACGCGAAGTGGTCCTCGGCCGTGAAGTGGCCTTTCATGACGCGCAGCCAGATGACGACAAGCATGATCGCACCAAGCGTCACGTGCAGGCCGTGGAATCCGGTCAGCATGAAGAAGGTTGAACCGTAAATGCCGCTGCCGAGCGTCAGGTTCAGGTCCTGGTAGGCGTGGATGTATTCGACGCCCTGCAGGTAGATGAACACGAAACCGAGCAGGAAGGTCAGCGCCAGGAAGACCTTCAGGACGTTGCGGTGACCCGCGATCAGCGCATGGTGAGCGATCGTGAGCGTGACACTACTCGTGAGCAGGATGGCCGTATTGATCAGCGGCAGACCAAGGGGTCCCATTGACTTGAAGTCGCCGCCGACATTGTCCGGGCCGTTGGTAGGCCAGGTGCTCTCATACCCGGTCCACAACAAAAGGTTCGTGAAGAAGTTGTTGCTGTCGCCACCGAGCCACGGCACAGCCATGTTGCGTGCGTAGAACAGGGCGCCAAAAAAAGCGGCGAAGAACATGACCTCCGAGAAGATGAACCAGAACATGCCCATCCGGAAGGAAGTGTCCACCTGCGCGTTGTACAGCCCACGTCGACTCTCGCCGATTACCGTACCGAACCAGCCGGTGACCATGAAGATGATCGTGGCAAAACCCGCCATCATGATCCAGAAACCCACATCATGGCCGTTGAGCCAGGTCGAGACGCCTACCATCAGGAACAGCAGTCCGATGGAGCCTACGATCGGCCAGTGGCTGCCGGTGGGTACGTAATAGCGGTCTTGTGCGTGTGCCATTGTCGTTCTCTGTAAGGTCTTTCAGTAATCAGTCGCTAGCGCTCACGCGCAGCGTGTCAAAAAAAGTGTATTGCAGCGTGATCGTGTCGACATAGTCCGGCAGATCCGGGTCGACGATGAACTGCAGCGGCATTGCCCGGGATTCACCCGCAAGGAACTCCTGGTTCTCGAAGCAGAAGCACTCGATCTTCTTGAAGTGATCGGACGCCGAGATCGGCGCGACGCTCGGTACGGCCTGTGCGACCTTAATGCCGTCCGTCAGGTTCTTTGCCGTAAACGTCGCGAAATACATCTTGCCAGGGTGGACTTCCATCGATGCGACGTCGGCACCGAAGGTCCACGGAGCGTGCTGGTTCAGGGTCGTGACGAATTCGATGCGTACCGTACGCTCGGTGTCGGGCGCTTCCTCGACGACCGCCGCGGTCGTGTTGGTGCGGCCACCGAAGCCCGTGATCTCGCAGAACACGTCATACAGCGGGACCAGCGCAAAGCCGAAGCCGAACATCGCGAAGACGAGCAGCACGAGGCTGCCCGTCAGCGCGAGATTGGATTTGGGCTTCTGTTCCATCGAGCCTCAGGCGCGCAGCACGCCGGCGAGGATGAAGCCCAGGTAGAACGTCACCGCGATCGCCACGAGCACGATTGTGCTGCGGCGAATTCGCTTGCGAGTTTCCAAGTCCACGTTACTCATGAAATTTACTCAGGGGTTGTTCTGGGGAAACGCGACCGTGCGATCCACGTGCACGGGCTCGTCAAAGGTGTGGTACGGCGCCGGCGACGGCACGGTCCACTCGAGGCCCTTCGGGTTGTCCCAGACGGCGTCGGTCGCTTTCTCGCCTTTCTTCACCGTAAGTAGTACGTAGACGAAGATCAGCTGCGACAGGCCGAAGCCGAAGGCGCCGATGCTCGCGATGTAGTTGAAGTCCGCGAACTGCGTCGAGTAGTCCGGGATGCGCCGCGGCATGCCGGCCAGACCCAGGAAGTGCATCGGGAAGAACGTCAGGTTGACGAAGATGGTCGACGTCCAGAAGTGCAGCTTGCCGATCTTCTCGTTGTACATGTGGCCCGTCCACTTCGGCAGCCAGTAGTAGGCGGCCGCCATCAGCGCGAAGATCGAGCCGGGTACGAGTACGTAGTGGAAGTGCGCGACGACGAAGTAGGAGTCGTGGTACTGGATGTCGGCCGGGGCAATCGCGAGCATCAGGCCCGAGAAGCCGCCGATCGTGAACAGGAACACGAACGCGAGCGAGAACAGCATCGGCGTCTCGAAGGTCATCGCGCCGCGCCACATCGTGCCGACCCAGTTGAAGACCTTCACACCCGTAGGCACGGCGATCAGCATCGTCGCGAACATGAAGAACATCTGGCCCGACAGCGGCATGCCGACCGTGAACATATGGTGCGCCCAGACGATGAACGACAGGAACGCGATCGACGCGGCGGCGTAAACCATCGAGTCATGGCCGAACAGCGGTTTGCGCGAGAACGTCGGGATGATCTCCGAGACTACGCCGAACGCCGGCAGGATCATGATGTAGACCTCGGGGTGGCCGAAGAACCAGAAGATGTGCTGGAACATGACCGGGTCACCGCCGCCGGCCGCGAGGAAGAAGCTCGTGCCGAAGAACTGGTCCGTGAGCAGCATCGTCACCGCACCCGCGAGTACCGGCATGACCGCGATCAGCAGGTAGGCCGTGATCAGCCAGGTCCATACGAACATCGGCATGCGGATCAGCGTCATTTCCGGCGTACGCATGTTGATGATCGTGACGATGATGTTGATCGCGCCCATGATCGACGAAATGCCCATCAGGTGGACGGAGAAAATCAGGAACGGGAACGCGTCGCCGGTCTGCAGGACGAGCGGCGGATACATCGTCCAGCCGCTGGCGGGAGCGCCACCCGGCATGAACAACGTCGACAGCAGGATGCCGAAGGCAACCGGCAGGATCCAGAATGACCAGTTGTTCATGCGCGGCAGCGCCATATCGGGCGCGCCGATCTGCATCGGGATCATCCAGTTGGCCAGGCCGACGAAGGCCGGCATGACGGCGCCGAAGACCATGATCAGCGCGTGCATCGTCGTCATCGAGTTGAAGAACTCGGGGTGAACGAACTGCAGCCCGGGCTGTGCGAGCTCGGAGCGAATCACAAGCGCCATCGCGCCGCCGATGAAGAACATCACGAGGCTGAAAATCAGGTACATCGTGCCGATGTCCTTGTGATTCGTCGTGAACAGCCAGCGGCCTATGCCCTTGGCCGGGCCGTGATGTTCGTGCTCGTCGTGTTTGTCGTGCAGGTCTGCCGGTGTGCTTACCATTTCCCTAAAACTCCCCATGCGCGCCCGTTAAGGGCTCGCTAAAAATCCTTTACTCGTCGTTGCTCGCGAACTTCGGCGCATCGCCGCCGCGCGTCTCTACCCACGCCTGGAAGGCGTCAGGCTCGACAACCTGGACCACGATCGGCATGTAGCCGTGGTCCTTGCCGCAGAGCTCCGCGCACTGGCCGCGGAACGTGCCGGTTTGCTCCGCGCGGAACCAGGTCTCGTTGACGATGCCCGGAATCGCGTCTTTCTTGATCGCGAGTTCCGGCACCCACCAGGCGTGCAGCACGTCGTTCGACGTCAGCAGCAGTCGTACCTTCGCGCCGACCGGAACGACCAATGGGTTGTCGACGTCGAGCAGGTAGTTGTCGACGCTGAACGGGTCGGTGTTGCCGCCGAGACGACGTGCCTCGAGGCTCGGCCGCGCCAGCGACGAGTAGAAGTCCACGCCCTCGTCCTGGTACTGGTAGTGCCACTTCCACTGGTAGCCGGTAGCGACGACGGTCATGTCCGGGTCCCGCGAATCCTCGAGCCGAACCATGGTTTCGGCGGCCGGGATGGCCATCGCGAGCAGGATGACGACGGGAATCGCCGTCCAGACAACTTCGGCCATCGTGCTGTGCGAGAACTTGGCGGGTTCGGCGCCACTCGATTTACGGTGCTTGACCAGCGAGTAGATCATCACGCCGAAAACCACGACGCCGATCGCGACGCAGACCCAGAACACCATCATGTGCAGGTCGTAGGTTTCCTGGCTGAGTTCGGTGACACCCCGGGGCATGTTGAGTGCCCAGTCCGCACGCGCCGCGCCTGCCGAAAAGATACCGATCAGGCCCAAAGCCAAATTTCGAATCATTGTTGCTCACCCGCCGAGCCTGTGAGGGCTCGTGTTTCGTTGTAAACCCCGGCGATCCCCGCCATTCGTCAAGCCGCCAATGGCTCGTCCGCAAACGCGGAAAGCTCAAGGAATCGTCAGGTGTCAGATATAGACGCCGACTGATCGAACCAATGTCGGCCGAAGAACGCGCAGATTCTACTCAATCGCGACTGGGCATGCAATCCTGAGTGTCCACGACATGCCAATAAAAATACTTGCGTAACAGCGGCTTACGATCGACTTCGCCGAATCGGGATCGAGTTCACATCGACGCGTACGGCACTATCGCCGACACGCTCTCCGCCGCCGAAGCAGTGGCCGTAGACGAGCTCGAGGTCGAGCGCGATGCGGCCGCCCCCGGGCGCCAGCCGTTCGCGAAACCCGGCGAATCGCTGGCGTCCCGTCAGGCCCTTCGCCCGGGTACTCAGGCTGTTGCGGGCGCCGGCCGCGGTCAGGTCGCGAAACAGCGCGTCCGGTTTCTCGTAGGTAACGGTCAACCGGTCCACGTCGAGCACGGGATCGCGCAGTCCGGCACGCACGAGCGCGTCGCCGACGTCGTGCATGTCGAGGAAGCGATTGACGTGCACCGCGTCGTCGATGCCGGCCCAGGCGCCACCGAGCTCACGGAGGCTGTCCGGGCCGAGCGTCGAGAAAGCGAACAGGCCGTCTTTCGCGAGTACCCGCGATACCTCGGCCGTAAGAGGCGCCGGATCATCGATCCACGGCAGCAGCAGGTTCGAGAACACGACATCGACGGATGCATCGGCGAGCGGCAGTGCACGTGCGTCGGCCTGCACGACGTCGATTTTTTTGAACCAGCCTCGCCGCCTCGCGGATTCCCGGGCCATTTGCCCGGAAACGTCGATGGCTACGACGTGGGCCTTCGGGAATCGTTTGGCGAGTGGCTCGAGAGCTCTGCCGGTTGCGGCGCCGAGGTCGACGACGAGCCGTGCCTCCCGAGTCATCGGCTCGAGACGAGCAAACAGGCCGTCGCGGGTCACAGCGTGAACGAAGGCAGCGTCGTCGAAGCGCGCCGCTGCCCGGTCGAAGCGGCGTCGCACGTGACGGGAATTGAGGAGGTCACCTGGTTTCAAGGCGGGCAAAGGTAGCACGAACGCTGGCGGGCTGCGGCCGCGCGGCCCTGCAGTGGGTTATGCCGCAGCGCTGCGTCTTCTGCACGCTCGATATGCCGCCCGCGGACGGCTGCATCTGTCGCGACTGCTTCGCCGACCTGCCCTGGCAGCAGGCCTCCTGTGCACGCTGTGCCCGGCCGCTGCCGAGACCGCCGGCGGACGGCGTCGACTGTGCGACCTGTCAGCTAAGGCCACCGGCTTTCTCGAGAACCGTGGCGCCGCTTGAGTACAGGTTTCCGATCGATGCCGCGATCAAGGCGTTCAAGTTTCACCGTCGGCTGTTCTATGCGCGCGCGTTTGCACAGATCCTGAGACCGGCGCTGGAATCGCTGCCGCCAGGTATCGATGCGGTGCTGCCTGTGCCGCTACACTGGTTCCGGCGAACCCGCCGCGGCTTTAACCAGTCGCGCGAACTCGCCATACCTATGGCGAAGGCACTTGGTGTGCCGATGCTGTGGTCGGTGCGCCGACGGATCGCAACGCCGTACCAGTCCAGTTCGACGCGTGCGGAACGTCGGAAGAACCTCAGAGAAGCCTTCGAGGTACGCCGCTCGATCGACGCCCGTCACGTGTTGATCGTCGACGACGTGATCACGACGGGCGAAACCTGCGAGCAGCTTGCGAAGGTGCTGCTCGCGGCGGGGGTCGAGAAAGTCAGCGTGCTGGCGCTGGCGAGGGCGTGATTGGCGTAAGCGGTCGCGACCCACGGAGAAATTACGGCGACTTCGATCGTGGTCTGTAGTGCAGCGCGACGAACAAACAACAAGCGACCGCGACCGCCGGGGGGATAGCGCTTATGAGCAAGCCGAAGAGCGCCGCGAGGAGCGACTCAAACCCGAGCCCGTCCACAACGGCGACTACCACTGACCGAATCCATGCCAGTACCGACACCGTAGCTCCCACGTAGAGAACGGTCCGTGACCAGTGCTGCCTGAGGACAAGAGCAACTCCACCTACGGCAGCCAGCATGATCGCTATCCCGTACTCCCAACGGCCTGTGGCGCTGAAAAGCGAGTAATGGAGGTACAACCAGAAAGCAAGGAGGGCAACAATCGGGAGGACCGTGGGCTTTGACTCTACTTTCACGTGAATCCTCGCGCGCTACAGTCCAGTGACTGATGCTCTATATTCGTCGAATTGCAATGAGTTTGTTGTTCTCATCAAACGAAATTTCAAAGCATCCATGAATGCCATCGTGGGTAACGAACTTCCGGATTGCGCTGGCGGGGAATCGGATAACCCTGTTGTCGTCGGAGCGCGCGACGACATCTTGAGCGCTGCCTTGATAGTAAGCCAGGTATTCCTCGGCAGAAATTGCCAGTCGAATGCGAACACTGTTTGAGTGATTCTTGGCACTCATTCGGCGTAACTGTGTAGCGTTCGCATAGCCGACACTCAATCAGCGGCGGCGTTACGGATGAACCCGGAGATTTCATCGAGTGCGTCGCTTCGAATAATGCTGTTGCCTTGCCCGCGCGGGCTTTCCAGCGCGTGTCCGGATCCCTCGTACATCTTCACGCGAATGTGTGGATTTTCGAGGCCCACAAGACGCCTTGCGCTCTCGACAGACGGGACGTTGGTGTCGTCCGCGCCGAGCAGCACAAAGCTGTCGATCGAAACATCGCGCCAATGGGGCAGCGGATCGTAGTCAACAATCAGCTCGTACAGCTCTGGTTGCGCAAGATATCGAACATTGGCGGAACCGACGTAGGCGAGCACGTTCGAGATCCCCGGGAGGAATCCGACTTCGCGGAGATTGTAATTCTCCTCGTACAGCAGTTGCTCTCGTGGCGTTACTACTGACCCAACCATCGAAACCAGGAATGCCAGATCGGCTTGCCTGGCAACGAGCGGAGCGATCCAGCCGCCCTGGCTCATACCGATGATGCCTATCCCGGATAACGGGACATCCTGCTGCGCGCGCAAGTAGTCGATCGCGGCAAGCGTATCGATGGCGAGATCCTCGAAACTCGAGGTTCTCCAGTCTCCCTCCGATTGTTCGGAGCCGCGCTTGTCCGGCAGCAGTACGACGATGCCGTTGTCCTGCAGGTGCTTCGTCAGCGTCAGGTACCAGCCATTGTCACGTCGACTCGTACCCGAGCCATGAATGACAACAGCGGCAGGAAACGGGCCATCCCCTTCTGGCACGAACAACAGCCCACCCATCGCCAGGTCCTGCGTCCGGTTCTCAAACGCAATCTCGATGTGTTCGGTATCGGCCAGTTCGACCCGTTCAAGCGGTCGCCGCTCCGATGGCAGCAGCTGCTTTACGAGTACCGGTATGAACAGTACCGCCAGGACCAGCGCCGTAATCCAGGGCCAGCGCTTCATGGCTTCATGTCCATTTCCGAGATCATCGAATGACATTGTAGCGGAGGTTCGCGAACGACCGATTTCGGGAATCGACCGAATTGCCTCAAGCTGGCTGCAGCAGCTCTACCGACCCTCGTTGCAGCGCTGATCTTCGAAGCGGTTGTCGCAGATCTTCTTGATCAACCCCGTCTCTGCCTTGATGAGATACAGCATCAGCACCGTCTTCGTTTCGGTGGAGTAGATGTACACCTCCCACGAAGGATAGTAGGGACCGCCCGGCTCCGGCTGCCAGTTGATCGGCATTGCCGTCATCGTTACCTCGAGGCCGAATTCGCGGACCAGCTCCTCGAGAGCCCTCAATGATGCAAGTCGGGAGTCATCCGATGTTCGGGAAAACACTCGACATTGGCTGACATCGGGCTAGGGAAGGTAAACGAGCCGTCGTCGTTTTCCACGATACCTGCGCAGTCGGACCACTCGACCGCGTCCTCTGCAACTGCCGGTCGCGCCATACCCATCAATGCAACGAGAGCGATGGTCAGCAAGCGCACTCGATCGCGACCTAGTTGACGTTGCAGTTCAGTGCCTCTGCTATCGCCGTGGTTCCTTCCGGAGCGGAAGAAACGTCGATGATCCGGACAGCGTTAGCGCCCATCTCCGCCGCTTTGTTGCGAAGGCGATTCATTGCGCCGTCAGCGTCCTGCGAGGGTGTCATGGCCATCGTGTTGGAGGCCGATACGGTGCCCAGTGACTCGCATTCGGCTGCGTCTGTTATGAGCTGAACGGACGATCCTTCTTCGGTGAGTTGGGTGGCACACCCCGCCGTAAGAACAACCGCCGTGAATAGGCTGAGCCTCAACATACTTCGAGTCTTCATTTGCACGCTCCGAGTCGATCGCAGAGAGTTTACTGGGTTTTTCCTCGCCGACTGTCGACTGATCCGCAGTCTTACGGATTGAACGTGTAATGCAGCGCGATGCCGATGAAGATCACGAGACCGATCAGGTGATTGTGCCGGAACGCCTTGAAGCAGGCGGCGGGGTCGCGGTTGCGAGCCAGCCAGAGGTGATACGCCATCAGGCATGCCGCGATGCCGACCGACGCGTAGTACCAGCCACCGAGTTCGGCGCGCAGGCCCATGAAGACGAGCGCCGCAAGCATGACAACCTGCATGCCGGCGATGACAAACAGGTCGGCATCGCCGAACAGTAGCGCCGTCGATTTCACGCCGATCTTCGCATCGTCCTCGCGGTCGACCATTGCGTAGAACGTGTCGTAGATGACGGCCCAGATCAACGTGGCGCCGAACCCGATCCACGCGAGCTGCGGCAGCTCGCCCGTTTGCGCGGCGAACGCCATCGGCACGGCCCAGCCGAACGCCGCGCCGAGCACGAACTGCGGAATCGACAGGAAGCGCTTGACGAACGGGTAGACGATGAGGAGCACCGCCGCGATCGCGGCGAGTATCTGCGCCGGCTGGTTGAGCATCGAGGCGAGGCCGATCGCGATCAGGCCGAGTGCGACGAACAGCGTGAGCGCTTCGCCAGGTGCGACCGCACCGCTCGCGAGCGGCCGGTCGCGGGTGCGCTCGACGTAGGGGTCGAAGCGGCGGTCCGCGAAGTCGTTCAGCACGCAGCCCGCGGAACGGGTGATGAACACGCCGATGACAAAAACGACGAACAGGCCGGGATCGGGATGGCCTTCGCCGGCAAGCCAGAGCGCCCACAGCGTCGGCCACAGCAACAGCCAGATGCCGATCGGCTTGTCGATGCGCATGAGCCGGCCGTAGTTGCGAACCTGGGTCGCAAGCTCGGGCGCGAGAACTGCGGTCAGCCGGCTTTTCATAGCGCCGAGTCTACACTTTCCCGTAGCGATTCACGTCCGGCAGCCAGCGCCGCATGATCGCCGTCACGTTGTCGGGCGACTGCTTTTGCAGCGTGTTGGCGACCGACTGCACCCGCGGCATCAGCTCGGAATCGCGCACCAGGTCCGCAACGCGGTACTCGGGCAGGCCGGTCTGGCGGGTGCCGAGCAGCTCGCCCGGCCCGCGCAGTTCGAGGTCACGCTGGGCGACGACGAAGCCGTCGTTGGTGTCTCGCAGCACGGCCAGCCGGCTCTTCGCGAGTTTGCCGAGCGGCGATTTGTACAGGAGCACGCAGTGGCTCTGCACACTACCGCGTCCCACCCGGCCGCGCAGCTGGTGCAGCTGCGACAGGCCCATGCGCTCGGCGTTCTCGATGATCATCAGGCTCGCGTTCGGCACGTCGACGCCCACCTCGATAACCGTGGTTGCGACGAGCAGCTGGATCAAGCCTTCCTTGAAAGCCTGCATGCCGCGCTCCTTCTCGGCGGGCCGCATGCGGCCGTGCACGAGACCGACGCGGAGGTCGGGCAGCGCCTCGGTCAGCATCGCGTAGCTGGCTTCGGCCGCCTGGTAGTCGAGCGTTTCCGATTCTTCGATCAGCGGACAGACCCAGTAACACTGCTGGCCTTCCTCGCAGGCCTTGCGAACGCGCTCGATAACTTCATCGCGACGCGTATCCGGTATTGCGATCGTCGTGACCGGCTGCCGCCCCGGCGGCAGCTCGTCGATGATCGAGGTGTCGAGGTCGGCGTAGGCGGCCATCGCCAGCGTCCGCGGTATCGGTGTCGCGGTCATGACGAGCTGGTGCGGGTGGCCGCGCGGTCCTATGCCCTTCTCGCGCAGCGCCATGCGCTGGTGCACACCGAAGCGATGCTGCTCGTCGATGACGACGAGGCCGAGCTCGTTGAAAGTAACGCCTTCCTGGAACAGCGCGTGCGTGCCGACGACGACGCGAGCCGAGCCGTCTTCGATGGCTTCGAGCGCTTCGCGTCGAGCCGCAGCGCGCTGGCTGCCGGACAGCCAGGCGGGCTCCAGGCCGAGCGGTCGAAACCAGTTGGAGAAACTGCGCCAGTGTTGCTCCGCCAGCAGCTCGGTTGGCGCCATGATCGCGGCCTGCACACCGCAGGCAACGGCCTTGAGACAGGCGATGGCCGCAACGACCGTCTTGCCGGAGCCGACGTCGCCCTGGATCAGTCGCATCATCGGGTGCGGCTGGGCAAGGTCGCCAAGGATCTCGTCGACAACGCGCTGCTGCGCACCCGTCAGTTCGAACGGCAGGTCATTGATGAATCCCGCGACCGCCTCATTGCCGTCGTCGAGCGCGGGCGCCACCTCGCGGTCCGCGATGGCGCGCAGGTTGCGCAGGCTCAGGTAGTGGGCGAGCAGCTCCTCGAAGGCGAGCCGCTGCTGGCACGGGTGCTTGCCCGCGAGCATTTGCGCGACGTCGGCATCGGCAGGCGGCCAGTGCAGATAGACGATCGCCTCGGCCAGCGCCGGCATGCCGAGCTTTTCGCGCACGTCGGCCGGCAGCAGTTCGGCCGGAGGTGCTTGCACCATGCGTCGGAGCGCCTGGTCGGTCAGGTTACGCAGGCGACCCTGCTGCACGCCCTCGGTCGCCGGGTAAATCGCCGTCAGCGAATCATGAATAGCCGGATCCTGGTCGCCCCGCAGCACTCGGTACTCGGGATGGATCATCTCCAGCCCCGCCGATCCCTTGCGCGCCTCGCCGAAACAGGTGACGCGGACGCCAGGCTGAAACTGCGCCTGCTGGCTGCGCGAGAAATGAAAGAACCGCAGCGTGAGCTGGCCGGTGCCGTCGCCGATCCGGACCAGCAAATTGCGGCGGCCTCGGTACACGGTCTCGGAGAGCAGCACCTCGCCGGTCACGAGGCAGCGTTCGCCTGCCTCCAAAGCGCCCAGCTTCACTAGCTGGGTGCGGTCCTCGTAGCGCAGTGGCAAGAGGAACAGCAGGTCCTCGACGGTGAACACGCCCAGGCGCTCGAGTTTTTTTGCGAGCGCGGGCCCGACGCCTGAGAGCGACGTCAGCGAAGAATCGGTGATCGTGGTCACCCGGTTCTGGCGCGGCCCTTACAGGGCCAGGATGGCGTCGGCCTCGACGTCGACGCCTTTCGGCAGCTCCTTGACGCCGACCGCGGCACGGGCCGGGAACGGCGCGTCGAAGTAACGCTCCATGACGGCGTTAACAGTGGCGAAGTTGCCGAGATCGGTCAGGAAGATAGTGAGCTTGACGATATCGTTGAGACTGCCGCCGGCTGCCGTGGCTACGGCGGACAGGTTCTTGAACACCTGTTCGGCGCGCGCTTCGAAGTCGCCGTCGACGACCTCCATCGTTGCCGGGTCGAGCGGGATCTGGCCCGACAGGAACACGATGTCGCCTAAGCGAACGGCCTGCGAGTACGTACCGATGGCCGCCGGCGCATCGTCCGAGTGGATGACTTGCTTGCTCATGTTTGCTCCGCTGGGGATTCTTGAATCTTGTCGTTATGCGCAGTCGCGGGAAACGCGAATGACGTTCGGCATCTTGCGCACGTTGCGCATGATATCCGCCAGGTGCTTGCGATCGTGAACCTGCAGCAGGAAGGAGAGCATCGAACAGTCCTCGTGTCGACCCAGGACCTCGACCTGCTCGATGTTGGAACCGCTGTCAGCGATCGTCGCCGCGACCTCGGCGAGCACGCCGGGCTTGTTATGAGTGTCGATCTGGATCTGGCTGGTGAACTCACGGTCGAGGTCTTTCTCCCAGCTCACCGAGAGCCACTTCTCGGGCTGTTTGCGGAAGTTCGACAGGTTGCCGCAGTTGTTGCGATGGATGACGACGCCGCGGCCGGAACTCAGGTAGCCCATGACGTCATCGCCCGGGATCGGATAGCAGCACTTCGCGTAGCTGACGACCATGCCCTCTGTACCAGCGATCGTCAGGCTCGCAGGCTCGACCTCCGCGTCGCCTTCTTCGCTCGCGCCTACGAGAAAGCGTGCCGTCAGCGGCGCGAGTCGTTCGCCCAGGCCGATCTGTTCGAATAGCTCCGACGTGTTGTTGAG
>JASJBG010000202.1 GCA_030066625.1 Woeseiaceae bacterium | reverse complement strand
GCGGCACCCCCCGTAGGAATACCTAGCGCTTAGCGGACTTCGGCGGTGAGCTGCAGCAGGGCGGCCACTCCCTCGTCTTCACGGCCAAGCCGACCGAGCCCGTAACGCTGTCACAGATCAAGCTCTACAAGCCGAGCGACGTGCCCGCCCTGCTGCAGCTCACCGCCGAAGTCCGCTAAGCGCTAGGTATTCCTACGGGGGGTGCCGCCCGCCCCGGTTCCTGTACAATCCGTTGCCCGGAGTACAGTCACAACCAATAAGCGGGTAGCGAACGTGAACAGATTCGAAAAACAGCTGGAAAAGATCAAAACCGCGCCGGGCTTCATTGCGGCCCTCGACCAGAGCGGCGGCAGTACGCCCAAGGCACTGGGCCTCTACGGGGTCCCGGAGGATGCCTGGTCGAACGACGATCAGATGTTCGACCTCGTGCACCAGATGCGCACACGCATCATCACGAGCCCTTCCTTCAACGGCGATCGCATCCTCGGCGCCATCCTGTTCGAGAACACGATGGATCGCGAGATCGACGGCAAGCCGACCGCGAAGTTTCTCTGGGAAGAGAAGAACGTCGTGCCCTTCCTCAAGGTCGACAAGGGTCTGGCCGACGAGGAGCACGGCGTGCAGCTGATGAAGCCGATGCCGCAGCTGCCGGAACTGCTCGGCAAAGCCAAGGCAGCCGAGATCTTCGGCACCAAGATGCGCTCCGTCATCAAGCAGGCGAACCCGGCGGGCATCGAAGCCAACGTCAAGCAGCAGTTTGAAATCGGCAAACAGATCTGTGCGGCCGGCTTCGTGCCGATCATCGAGCCTGAGGTCGACATCAACTGTCCCGACAAGGCCGAGTGCGAAGATATCCTTCACACACACCTGATGCAGCATCTGGACGACCTCGCTGAAGACGAGATCGTCATGCTCAAGCTCACGCTGCCCGAGAAGGACAACCGCTATGCGGACGCCATCGAGCACGCGAACGTCGCGCGCGTTGTGGCGCTGTCGGGTGGCTATACGCGCGAGGAAGCCAATGCACGCCTGGCGCGCAACAGCAAGATGGTTGCAAGCTTTTCGCGTGCGCTGTCGGAAGGACTCAGCGCCCAGCACAGTGCCGACGAGTTCGACGCGATGCTCGACAGCTCGATCGCATCGATTTTCGAGGCATCGAATACCTGACGCCCTTCGAAGAAGCCAAACGAAAAAGCCGCCCTCGGGCGGCTTTTTCATATGCAGCGACTATTCGGCTGCCGGCTCCGCACACTCGCATCGGAGCTTGGTCGAACGCACGCGGATTACGTCGACATTGTCGCCGATCTCATAGTCCCGCTCGGCTTTGATTGGCTCGGCATCGTCTCGCGCCCAGGTCTCGCCAAAGTCTCGCGTCGTAATCTCGCCGTCGTCGTCTCGCAAACGCACCTGGATAATGTAGCTGCCCAGCGATGGGCCACAAACGTCGTTGAAGAGTTCCGACTCTACGTGCACACGGGAACCGGCCTGGTAGTACTCGAGCTCCAGCTGGGCCTTGCAGGCGTTGTCGGCATAGCTCTGCTCCAGTTCGACCTTGAGCTTGATCTCGGACTCGTTGTTCGTTCGATCTTCGTCCGCGACAGCGGCCGAAGCGAGCAACAAAGCCGTGGCCGCGCATATACCGATCATGCGCGTCACTACGGCAGCTCACTCATGTGTTCGCGAAGCTCCTGCGCCCAGCCCCTCAGGATACCTTCGGCGACGCGGCGGTTCGTGACCCGGTTCGAACCCATCGCGAAGTCCGCCGCCTGGTCAACCTGTCGATCGAGAACACGGCCAATGATCGAGCCCGTGTAGGCGTCGTAGAACTCGAGGTACAGGGTCATTTCCCCGGCCGACGTGACCATGTTGATGTCCCGTCCCGTATTGCGAACGTCAGGCGCATTGATATAGAGATTGATGATCGCAGGCCGAATCAACAGCACGTCCTCGCCGATCTCCTCAACAATTTCGAAGCCACCCTTGTTCTGGAGTTCGTCGACGAATACGGCTCGAAACTCGTCGGACAGGGAACGCTTGATCGCCTCCATATCCGAACTCGAGATGCGATTCGACGCGCTCACGGTTTTCGCGTTCTGGTCGCGCTGCCAGTTCTTCTGGAAAGCTACCGCGGCTTCGACGAGATAGATCTTCGAGTAACCCTCGAGCGTCGCGCCGTCGCGCCAGTAGACGACGGCGCCGCCCGTGTCGGCCTGCAGCTGGAGCCCGTCGTGGCTTGTCTTCGGCCATTCCTGTGCCGAAGCTGCAGCCGCAAACAGGCACGTCGCGATGATGGCGAGAATCCTCATTGCATGTCTCCCTTTTTTCGGTCGGAGTAATTGAGGCGCCGCATTATAGGTTAGTTTGTGCCCGCCTTTGGACTTATCATTGCCTGCCCCTCGGTCCCGAGCGCCAGCAATGCTGACCATCTACAGCGACGAACATCACCTTCACTACGGACAGTCCGAACTCAATGACGGTGAATTGATGCCGTGCTTCGAGTGCCCCGCGCGGGCCGACAATGTCCTCGCGGCCGTACGCGAGCTCGGCATCGGCGACATCGTCGCGCCGCGGGACTTCGGCCGCGACCCGCTCGCGCGCGTTCACTCGGAGGCGTTCCTGAGCTTCCTCGAGAACGCCTGGCCGATGTGGCAGGCCGAGGGCCGCGACTGCGACGCGCTGCCGCTGATCTGGCCCGTCCGCGGCCTGCGCCAGGTGGAGCCGCCCGGCATAGACGGCAAGCTCGGTTTCTTCTCGATGGATGCCGGCACGCCGATTACGGCCGGGACCTGGCAGGCCGTGACGACGGGTGCGAACGTTTGCCTTACGGGCGCGGCCAGCCTTGTCGACGGCGAACGCTCCGCTTTCGCGCTGTCGAGACCGCCCGGCCATCACGCCAGCAGCGACTGCATGGGCGGCTACTGCTACCTGAACAACGCCGCAATCGCCGCGCAGTTCCTGCGTGACAACGGCGCCGGGCACATTGCCATCGTCGACGTCGACTATCACCACGGCAACGGCACACAGTCGATCTTCTACGAGCGTGACGATGTGCTGTTCCTGTCGATCCATGCCGATCCGGTACAGGAGTTCCCGTACTTCCTGGGCTTTGCCGACGAAACCGGCGCGGGGGCGGGCAGAGGCTTCAACGGCAACTACCCGCTGCCGTGGGGTACCGAAGCGCCGGCCTGGTTCGCAGCACTAGGTGATTGCCTCGAACGCGTCGAGAGCTTCGCGCCGGATGCGATCGTCGTTTCGCTGGGGGTCGACACGTTCAAGGACGATCCGATCTCGCAGTTCCGGCTGCAGCATGCTGACTACCTGAAGGTCGGCGAGAGCTTCGCGCAGAGCGGGCGGCCCGTGTTGTTCATCCTGGAAGGCGGGTATGCTGTGGACGACATCGGCATCAACGTCGCCAATGTTCTGCGAGGATTCCATGAAAACCAATAACAACAAGACCAATGTAACGGTATCCGCACTCCTGCTCCTGGCGCTGCCCTTGGTGGCAATGGCCGATGACGGCAAGTGGGATGTCAACGACATTCCAGGCGACGCTCGCTCGGTCGCGATCGATACGCGAGAAGGTACGTGGATGAGCCTCGACGTCAGCCCCGACGGCTCGACGATTGCCTTCGACCTGCTCGGCGACATCTACACCCTGCCGATCGAAGGTGGCGAAGCCACGGCAATCAACTCGGGGCTCAGCTGGTCAATGCAGCCGCGATTCTCGCCGGATGGCTCGCAGATCGCCTATACGAGCGACGCCGGTGGCGGCGACAACATATGGATAATGCAGGCCGACGGCAGTGAGCCTCGCGCGCTGACAAACGAGAGCTTCCGGCTGCTCAACAATCCGTACTGGTCGCCGGACGGCACCTACGTTGCGGCCCGCAAACACTTTACGACCGCGCGCTCGCTGGGTACCGGCGAGATCTGGATTTATCACATCAAGGGTGGCAACGGCATCGCCGTCGTCGAGCGCCCCAGCGAGCAACACCAGAAAGAACTCGGCGAGCCCGCGTTCTCGCCGGACGGACGCCACATCTATTTCAGTCTCGACTCGACGCCGGGCGGTACGTTTATCTACGCGCAGGACTCCAACGCGCAGATCTTCGAGATCCGCCGCCACGACCTCGAGACCGGCGTCACCGAGAGCTTCGTCACCGGACCCGGCGGTGCTGTGCGACCGACGCCGTCGCCTGACGGCCGCTACCTTGCATTTGTTCGCCGGATCCGCGCCCAAAGCGCTCTGTTCCTCAAAGATCTGGAAACCGGCGCCGAGCGACCGATCTTCGCGGACCTCGACCAGGATGTGCAGGAGGTCTGGGCTGTACACGGCGTTTACCCGAACATGGACTGGACGCCGGATTCGAAGAGCATCGTCTTCTGGGCCGGAGGCGGCATTCGCCGCATCGACATCGATAGTGGCGAGGTCACCCCGATCGAATTTCGCGTCAACGACACCCGCACGGTTTATGACGCGCCGCTGCCGAAGCGCGAGGTCGCACCCGCAAGCTTCGACTCGACGATGGCAAGAAACACCGAGGTGTCCCCGGACGGCTCGCGCGTTGTCTACGAAACGGCGGGGCGTCTCTACATCAAGAACCTGCCGGACGGCGCGCCGCGACGGTTGACGCGAGACCCGGGGGACCATTTCGAATTCGATCCGAGCTGGTCACGCGATGGCCGCCGCATCGCCTTCGTCCAGTGGACCGACGCAGGTCTCGGCCAGGTACGCACCGTTTCAGCCAGCGGCGGCCGCAGTCGCCAGGTCACCGATCAACCCGGCCACTATCACAGCGTGCGCTTCTCGCCGGACGGGCGTTCGATCGTCTTCGAGGTATCAGCCGGCGGCTACCTGACCTCGCCGGAATGGTCGATGGAGACGGGTGTATTCATCGCCCCGGCCGACGGCGGCACGATGCGACGCGTCACGAGCGACGGCAGCAATCCACATTTCGGCGCACGCTCCGACCGCCTTTACGTGACGAGACGCGACGGCGGCCGCAAGCTCGTCAGTATCGACTTGAACGGTGAAGCCGAAAGGACGCATGCGAGCGGCCAGTACGTGACCCGCTTCGAAGTCGCGCCG
>JASJBG010000039.1 GCA_030066625.1 Woeseiaceae bacterium | reverse complement strand
AGGATCATGTAATTGCGCATGCTAGAACTCCCAGCGGTAACCGAGATTGATGTAGCCGCCCTTCAGCTCCTCGACGCCGTCCTGCGTGAACGGGTCCGGTTCGCTGACCGGTACGTCGCGGCTCGACCAGCGGCCGCCGGCTTCGAGTTCCAGCAGCACGCTGTTCCAGCGGTACAGAAGCCGGACGGACGGCGTAACGACCGTCTGGTCAGTGCCGCTGCTGGCGAAAGAGTGTTGTTCCACGCGGATTCTCGGAGCGATGCGCAGGCCGCCGAAAGGCAGCCGCGAGTCGACCATGAACATCGTGGTGTCGCGCGTCCGCGTGGTGTTGTGCCGCAGAGAGAAGAGCATCAGGTCGTTCTCGCGCAGGATGCTGGTGCCGACCAGCGTCGCGTTCAGGAACATCTGGCTGCCGGTGGCGGGCAGGGCGGCGACGCCGCCGGAAGCCTCGGTCGCGTCCGACTGCCGGAAAGTCACGTCGGTCGAAATGTCGAAGCGCTCGCCGAGCGGAATCGAAAGGCCGATCGTAACCGACGATGCCTGTGCGGTACGGTCGCGGGCAAGCGTGCGAATCTGCGCTTCCGTGTAGGTCAGCAGCAGTTCGTCGATCGTCGTCGCCGTCTGCCCGGCCAGCGCATTGCGGGTCGTCAGATACGGCATGGCGCCCACGTCGCCGCGTGCGTTCAGTGTCCAGCCGTTTTCCATCAGCCAGCTTGCGTTCACGAGCAGCGAGTTGAGGACGTTGTACGAAACGTCGAAGTCGACCAGCGCGACGACGCTGAGCGGTCCGTCCCGATACTGAACTTCGCCGCCCACGGCCTGACGATCCGCGATACTGTCGACGGTCTGCTGCTGCGTGAATACGCTCGCGGTCAGGCGATCGTCCAGCAGGTTCTCGATTGTCGCGCTTGCGGCATAGAAGAAGCGCTCGGAGCCGCTGATGAAACGCGGCGAGTCGATCGGCAGCCCCGCGCTGACGCCGAAGCTGATATCGGGACGCCATTGATAGCTCAGGGAGAGGCCGTCAAAGCGGCCGGTCACGCCGTCGCGGCGATTCGACTGACGGCCGAAGCGACCCTGCAGGCCCCAGCGATGATCGACGACATCGACGAATGCATCCGACACCCAGCCAATGTCGCCACGGCTGTCGAACTCGACCAGGTTGTGCTGGTAGGCGCCGTTGAAGCGGGCGAGTACGTCGAAACGCGCACCCCGCCGCCGTAACGTTGCGTCGGCGAGGCCGAGTACACCGGAGGCGCTGACCCGATAGTTGCCATCGTGGACGATCTGCTCCTGGTTACGCCAGTAGTAATGCGAGATACCGCCGTCGAGCTGCCAGCCGTCCGTTGACGACCGCGGTACGGCCGAGGCGGTTGCCTGCGGCGCGGGCTCCGCGGTGACGAGCGCAAGGCCGTTCATGCGCGCCTCGACGCGACTCCGGTCGGGGGACTCGGGATTCTCATCGAGAAACGCCTGGTACTCGGCCAGCGCCTGTCCGGTCTGGCCGCTGCGTTCGAGCGCAACGCCGAGAGACTCGCGCGCCTCCGCGCGCCGCGCGTGCCCCGGAATTTCGAGGGCGCGGGTGTAGTTCCGCTCGGCGTCCGCGTAGCGGCGTTCGAGCATTGCGCGGCGGCCGTCGCTCATGAGCGCGTCGATCGTTGCGGCGTCCGCGGTTGCCGACGTGTTCGCGCGAACGGCCACGAAATCGCGGTCGCGCTGCTCGCGAACGTCGCCACCGGCCCTTGCGATAGTGGCTTCGTCGGCCGACGTGAAGCGGACCCACGCGTCCGGGAAGTCGCCGCTGAGATTGGCCAGTACGGCCGCGGCATCCGCTTCGGAATTGAAGAAGCCGAGCTGCAGGCCGTACCACGTGCGGCCGTTGACCTCGAACTCCGTTGCGTAGCCGAAGTGTTTCGTCCCGTTCGCATCGAGGCGAGCCAGTGACGGGCCGAGATCCTCGAACACGCCGAGCTGCACAACGTAATCGCCCACCGTGGATGGCGGGACATTGACACGCTGTGCGGGTCGGCTGGCGCGCGGTTGGCTGCTCCGCGGCTCGGCGGGTGCCGTGCGGTCTACCGGCGCGGGTCGCGCGAATACGGGCGGCGGCCGCGTGTCGGGTGGTGGTGCGAGCGGTGCAGGCATTGCGGCCGGCAGTGTCGACGAGTCGATGGTCGTGTCGACGTCCACCTCGATCCAGCCGGCAGGGTGTTGTCGCACGACGAAGCTCTGCGGTTTGACGAAGCGCAGCGTGATGAACGTGTTCGACGCGCTGCGCGCTTCGAAGTACACCTCGTCAACGTAGCCCAGGCGCAGGCTGCCCTGCGCGTAGCGTTCCGAAAACACGTCGTCGAGGCGGTCGACGCAGTCCGGCCCGGTGCTGACGCGGATGCGGAGTTCCCGACCGGCCTCGGCCGGCGAGTGGTCTACATAGCGCATGCGGCAGCCCGGCCAGATCTGCACGGTCGTCACACCGTTGATCTTCGAGACGAGAATATTGTCGAGCGCAACGTTGGGCTCGGCGAGGGCCACGCCCGCTGCGAACAGCAGGCCCGTGACGAACATCGATGCAAGCCGGCGCGCGCTCATCAGAATTCCGTCGTGTTATGGCAGCCATCGCACTCTGCCGTCGTCGGGATGTGGTCAGCGTCCTTGCCGGTTGCGAGGATGCCGTTGTGACAGCTCGAGCAGGTGCCGAGGGCCTGGGTGTGCTCGAAGCGGAGCACGAGGCTCCAGGTATCGGTGCGATGGCAGTCCTCGCAGACGTTGGTCGTCGGCAGGTGATTTGCCGATTTGCCCGTGGCCGTCGTCCCGTTGTGGCAGCTGAAGCAGTTGTCGACGATGCCCGTGTGATCGAAGCGAATCGCCGGCGAGAAGGTCGATGTCAGGTGGCAGCTTTCGCAGTTGTCGCCTGCTGGCGGGTGATCAACCGGCTTGCCGGGCGCCGTGCGATTGTTGTGGCAGCTCGCGCAGTCGCCAACGACCTCCTGGTGATCGACACGGGCCACCGGGATAAAACTGCGAGTTGCGTGACACTCCGTGCACCGGTCGGACGTCAGGATGTGGCGTGCCGGTTTCGCCGTGGCGACAACGGTGCCGCCGACGCGATGGCAGTCCTCGCACTCACGACCGGTGCCGGCAAAGATGCCGCGACTGTGGCAGTCGCCGCAGCTCGTCACCAGGTGAGCGCCGTTGAGTTCGAAGCTCGTCGAGTCGTGATCGAAGTCGGAGCGGATGGCCGTCTGCGCGTACCCGGTCACGGGTGCCGCGAGCACGGCCACAACGAACAGGAGCGTGAGCCGACGCGCGATCATTTCCGGCGGTTCCCGAGCGTTTGTACGTCGAGGAACGACGAGGTCGAATGGCAGCTGCCGCACTGACTGCCGAACTGACCTTCGTGGACGTCGTCCGTCGCATGGCAGCCGCCGCAGGTCGACGGCACGTCATCCGCACTTGCCTCGGCATCGCGATGGCACGAGTTGCAGCTCAATCCTGCGTGACCGCCGTCCAGCGGGAAGTTCGTGTGCAGATCGTGATCGAACACGGTCGTGGTCCAGCCATTGCTCGTATGACAGCTGCCACAGTTGTCTCCGAGGGTGCCGCCGTGCACGTCGTCCTCGACGTGGCAGGCGGCGCATTCGGTGCCGGCATCGGCGAATCGGGGAGATGCGTGGCAGCCGCCGCAGGAGACCGCAGCATGCAGGCCGGTCAGCGGGAACGACGACAGGTCGTGGTCGAAAGCGATGGACTCGTGCCAGTCAGACTGCGTATGACAGCTTGCGCAGGCGCTGCCGAGCTGGCCGCCGTGAGCGTCGTCGAAGGCGTGGCAGCTGCCGCAATCCGACGCCAGCGGCAGGTCGACCTGCTGCTTGTGGCAGGCGGTGCACTCGAGCTCTGCGTGCGCCTCGACGAGTCGGAAGCCAGTCGTGTCGTGGTCGAAGTCTGCGAAGCGCCACTCGCTGGGGCGATGGCAGCTGCCGCAGTCCTTGCCGTTTCGACCCTGGTGAAAGTCGTCGGGCGCGTGACACGCGATGCAGCCCGCGCTGAAGTCATCGGTGAAGTCCTCACGGCGATGACAGTCGTTGCAGGCGAGGCCGCCGTGACCTTCGACGAGCGGGAAGCCCGTTTCGGCTGCGTGGTCGAAGCCGATGCTTCGCCACGTCGAGGTCGAATGGCAGTCGCCGCAGGCAGGACCGTTGGCGCCGCCATGCACGTCGTCGATGTCATGACAGCTGCCACAGGAGCGCGGCGTATTGTCGTAACTGTTGTTGCGGTGACAGTCCGCGCAAACGACCGTGGCATGTGCGCCGGTCAGCCGATAGCCCGTGGTGGCGTGGTCGAACTCGAAGGTCGGCCAGTCGCTAGTGCCGTGACAGCTGGCGCAGTCCGGCCCCAGCGAGCCCTTGTGAACGTCCTCGTCACGGTGACAGTCGATGCACTCGGTCGGCGCCTCGTGGTACGAATCGCCGGGCGCATGGCAGGCGTCGCAGCGCGCGGCCGCGTGTGCGTTGGTCAGCAGGAAGTCGGTGAAGTCGTGATCGAACAGGCCGGCATTGATGTCGACGATGTCCGCGTCGCGACCCTCGTGATCGGTATGGCAAGCCACGCACTCGGTCGTGCGTGCCGCGGGCATGCGGCCGTGAAAGCCGGTCTGCGCAAGCCGGTCGGCGCCGACGTCTTCATGACAGGCGGTGCACAGCGTCGCCGTTGCCGCATCCGAGTTGTCATCGTGGCAGGCGCCGCACTCGGCCTCAGTATCCGCATGTCCCTCGATGACGCGGCCGGGCATGACCAGCTTCTCGAGGCTGTTTGCCAAGACCGTATCGGCCGCGAGCATCGCGGCAAGCATCAGGGCAACGGCGGCAAGGTGGCTACGCATCGTCATATCGAGTACGCGTGTACCGCGATCACGTGCACGATCGCCGTGAGCAGCAGCAGGTAGAAGAACGGGAGGTGGACCTTGTGCCAGAGCGCGAACAGCCGGTCGTAGGCAACGAACGCTGCGACCTGGCGGACCCGACGCAGGTGTTCGCGTACGAAGCGCGCGGTCGCCTTCAGCAGCCGGTCGCGATGCTGGGCAACGACCGGCGATGCAACCGCCTGCGCGTCGAGCTGCTGTCGAACCGCGCGCACGATCCGTCGATAGCCGGCGCGAGTCTGGAACATGAGCCGGAGTGGCAGGATCATGCAGTGCCAGATGTTCTTGGGCGGCTTAAGTACCTGGCGGTCGAACTCGGCGACCATCTTCATCAGGTCGGGCACGAACTGTGCGGCGCCGCCTGTCTCGGCAGTGGACAGCTTCACGCCGGACAGCAGTTCCTGCAGGCTCTTCTTGCGGCCGTACAGGCCATGGTGGATCTTTGCGTACAGGAAGCGTCCGATCAGGCCGCTACCCGCAACGAGCAGCATGGAAACCAGGGCCGCCGTGCTGTTGACCGAACCCAGGGAGAAGTTCGCGTGGTACAGCACGGCGAGCGGTCCCACCACGCCAAGAATCATGTGCACCTGGAACCAGTTGCGCACATTGCCGAGGATCTTGAGAATCTTGTAGCGTTTCCTTAGCGGGTACAGCAACAGGGTCAGGATCAGCAGGCTGCCGACGATTCCGAGCGCGTAGCCCAGGCCCTGTTCGGCAAACAGCCGCCGCGAGTCGCGGCCCATGTAGCCGATGATGATTGCGGCGGCCGCGAGCGTCAGGCCAAGCCGTCCGGCCCATTCCTTCCAGAGCTTGCGCCACCATGGCAGTTCAGGACGGCGCGGGCGCGCGGCCTGTGTGCCCATCGATTTCGCGTTCGCGACCATCTCGTTCAGGGCCGCCGGTTCGTGTGCAGTGCCACGAGTTCGCTTCGGAGGCGCTCCGGGTCGGCGCCGAGCCGCACGGCTTCCTCGAGCGCGCGTTCAGCATCCTGCATACGCCCCGTGTAGGCATAGGACTGCGCGAGCAGCTTCCAGCCTTTCAGGTCATCGGGGTCGTTCGCCAGCCGCGCTTCGAGCGGCGCGATCATGCGATCGACCGACGGGAGTTCGGAATCGGCGGCAATGGCCGGGGCTGCAGCGGCTGCGGCCGGGGCTGTAGACGTCTCGTCCAGCCAGGCCCGGACCCGTTCGGTCTCGGTGTCGACGGCGCCGGACGTTATGTTATCTCCGGAGGTCGGTTCGTCGGCGCAGGCCGCGAGGATCGCGACAACAGTAAGGCTGGCCAGTCTCCTACGAGCCATTGCATCTCCCTGATAGCAGACCCAGTCGGTGCCGCTAGTGGACTCAAGCGGCAGGCGTTTATGCGCCGTTTCCATGGGACGAACCCTTGGGACCTTAACTGAGACCTCGCGGCCTTCCCGTGACCGAGGTCACATTAAGTTTCAAGCCGATCGATAGACTTTCCAGTGATGAATACCGCCTCCAGAATTACAGTACTTCTCGCCGGGCTGATGCTCGCCCAAAACCTGCCCGCGGCCGCGCCCGATGCGGCCACGCGCGCCCTGCTGTTGCGCGACTTCGAAAGCGCGGCCGAAGAGCTTGCGAAGCTGTCCGCGGCCGGCAATGACCAGGCCACCTACCAGCTGGCCGGGCTGATGCGTCGCGGACTTGGTGTCGAACGTGACGTTGCTGCGGCGAATCGCATGTACGATCAGCTCGCCGCCGCCGGCTACCCGGGCGCGACCGAGGCGATGATCGACGACGACTTCGGGTGGTTTCGCGAAGACGGCATCGACGTGGTTCCCGCATTGCACTGGGCGGCGCAGCGTGGCGCCGATGATGTCATCGCTCGCTTGCTCGATAAGGGTGCCAATCCGGACGCGCGTCTGACCGGCGGCCGCACTCCGCTCATCGAGGCAGCCGAGGCGAACTGGCCGGAATCGATTCGCCTGCTCGCCAATCGTGGCGCGACGCTCGACGCGACGGACTCCGCCGGCGACACGGCGCTGCTCATCGCCGCAAAGCGTGGCCACTCGGATTCGGTCCGGGTGCTGCTGCAACAGGGCGCCAACGTCAATGCCATCGGCGCGCATGGCAACACGGCGCTGATCGCTGCCGTGCGCATGGGTCACGACGACGTTGCCCGCAAGCTCGTCGAAGCCGGGGCCGACCTGAATCTTGCAAACGCGGCCGGCCAGACGGCGCTCGGTATCGCGCAGGTGCGCGACCGGCAATCTCTCGCCGGCTTTCTTGCCCAGCGGGGTGCCGTCAGCGGCGGATTCGAAACCAAGGCGCGCTCAAGCGTCAGCGGCCTGCAGCTGGGTGCTGGCGACAGCAACGGTCGCTCGATCTGGTTCGTTGCCGCCGATCGCGGCAATCTCGGCGCGATGCAGACGCTCTTCGGCAGCGGCGCGCAGCTTGACCAGCTCGATCCGCTCGGCCAGACGGCACTCATGATCGCCGCACAGCGCGGTCACGTCGCCGTGTCGGACTGGCTCCTGCGCGCCGGCGCAAATCCGCGAATCGAGGATGCGGATGGCTGGTCGGCGCTCGAGCTGGCCGCTGCTGCCGGCCAGGCGGGCAGTATCCAGAGTCTCTGTGCCGGCGGCTGCCCGGTCGGCAGTGCAGACGGCGTGGTTCGGCTGGCCGCCGCTAGCGGTTCGGCCGCCGCGGTTAGCGCTTTGCTCGATTCGGGGTTGGCAGCGGACTCGGCCGACGATGACGGTCACACGCCGCTGATGATCGCCGCGATGGCGGATGACGCCGACGGTGTGGCAGCTCTGCTTGGTGCCGGCGCTAACGCGAATGCTGTCGATGCGAATCGTCGCTCAGCCAGCTGGTATGCCGCGGACGCCGGTAGTGTTCGTTCCCTGCTGGTGCTCGGTCGTGCCGGCGCCGACCTGGCGTCCAGCGATGTGGCAGGCGAATCGCCCCTGCATCGCGCCGCGCTGCGCAATTGCTTCGACTGCGTTCGCGCGATCGAGCGGCACGCCGCGCTCGAAGACGCTCCAAACGATACGGGCATGACGCCGCTGATGCTCGCGGCGACAAACGGTGCCATGGACACACTGCAGCTGCTCGTTTCGAAGGGTCATGATCTCGATGCAAAGAACACGTCGGGCAATACGGCGCTACACATTAACGTACAGCGCGGACGCGTGGATGAGGTTCGTGCTTTGCTCGAACTTGGCGCGAGCAAGCGTGTCGTTAACAAGCGACGTGCAAACGCCGAAGATACGGCTTCGCGATTCGGCTACGAAGAGATAATCGTTGTACTCAATACGTATTGAGTAGCACCAGGCGTTTGTCGCCAAACAGAGACAGTTCCTTTCGCGCAGATTCGCGAATAATCGCTTCCTTGACCGATTTGCTTGCCAGCAATACCTAAGCGACTGAATTTCCGAAAACGGTCGTTTCGGGTCCACCTGATTCACTCTGAAACCAGCAGCTTGCAAGGGTTGCGGCGCGAATTCACATAGTCAGCTGAGACGCACATCACGTGTGAACCCTGTCACACAAACACGGCAAGTTCCGCTTTTATGTCACAAGGCACTTTCTGACAATTTTTGTCTATATACATTCGCCGCAAGTTTGAAGGTTGCAGCTCATACCTACACGAACACGAGCTGCAAAAGGTTTCGCAAGCGGCAAAAGCAACACGAAGATCGTCGCTAAGCAAACAGGGAGAGTTGCCGGAAATGAATACTTCGCGCGTTTTCTTCTGTTCGATCACAGTGGTCCTCGCACTCGCAGGATGCGTACGCGAGGAAGAGCCGCTCACGGACAATCCATCAGATCCGATCGGCGGCACACCGCCGCCGCCGGGCAGTCCGCCCGCGCCCCCGGCACCGCCCGCGCCGCCGTCGGCGCTGTCGCTGACGGCTCCCGGCAACATGGCCAGCGAGGCAACGGGTCCGACGACGATGGTTAGCATCGGCCAGGCGACCGCGGTCGGTGGCGATGGTAACTACACGATTACTCATGACGCGCCGCCGAACGGTTTCGTACTCGGTACGACCGTCGTCAACTGGAGCGTCGCGGACGGCGCTGGTGCGCAGGCAACAGCGACGCAGGATGTCGTCGTTTCCGATACTACGGCACCGACTCTCAACAAGCCGGCAGACCTGCAGGTTGTCTCGACCGGCACGCTGACCATGGTGGATATTGGCGCTGCGACCGCAACCGACCTCGTCGACGCGAACCCGACGGTTGCCAACGACATGCCGGCCAACGGCTTCCCGGTGGGCACGACGGGCGTGAACTGGACCGCTACGGATGCGAGCGGCAACGTCTCGACGGCCATGCAGATGGTGACGGTCTCGATGCCGTCATCCGGACCGCTGACGCTTACGGCGCCGGGGCCCGTTACGGCGGAAGCCACCGCACCGGCAACGAGCGTTACGCTCGGGGCGGCAATGGTCACCGGCGGTCAGCCGCCGGCGCAGATTACCAACGACGCGCCAGTGAACGGCTTCCCGGTCGGCGCGACGACCGTTACGTGGACCGTCACCGACGCGGCGATGGCCACGGCGACGGCAACCCAGGTTGTGACAATTACCGACACGACAGACCCGCAGCTGACGATTCCCGCTGACGTCGTCGCAGACCAGGGAGCAGCGCTCGGTCTTACGATGGTCGATATCGGCACTGCAACGACTTCGGACCTCGCAGATCCGAACCCGACGCTTAACAACAACGCACCCGCCAACGGATTCCCGGTCGGTATTACGACCGTTACCTGGACGGCGACGGATGCGAGTGGCAACTCGACGGCCATGAACCAGAGCGTGACGGTGAATGCCTATGTTGCCGAACAGTGCTCGGCGCTGGTGCCGGACTTCCAGGCTTCGATCTTCCCGATCATGGACCAGGCAAGTCCGCTGACCTGTAATGGTTGCCACACGGGCCCGACTCCGCTGGCAACGGTAAACGGCTTCGCATTCCCGAATACGCCGCCGACGGCTGCCGACTTCGAAGTGTTCCGCACCGTTGCGAACATCGATTCGGGCAACGAGTCCATCGTGCTGGTGAAGGCACTCGGTGGCGCGGCGCATGCGGGCGGCAACCGCTTCCCGAATGGCGTCAACGATCCTGACTACGCGGCATTGGCCGCCTTCGTCGAGCGGGCTCGAACCTGTGTACCGGATTCACAGAGTAGCAGTTCGAAAGTAACGCTCGGCAGCGGCTACGAGCAGCTGCACCGGATCACTCTGGCGCTCGGCTCGCGGGTACCGACTACGGCAGAGACCAACGTCGTCCTCGCCGCAGCCTCCGATCAGGCAGCCATCGACGCCACACTCGATAGCGTCATGAACAACCTGATGAACGAGGAAGCGTTCTATACGCGGGTCAAGGAGATGTACAACGATCTCATTCTGACCGACAAGGACGCTGACAGCCGTGGCAGCGTGGAGAACAACTTCGATCTCGACGCGTTCGCAAACCGCGACTACTACGAAGACAACTTCAGCGGCGGCACGCGCAGCGATCTCCGTGAGGCAACAAACTACGGCTTCGCCCGGGCACCGCTCGAGCTGGTCGAGTGGGTGATTGCAACCGACCGGCCGTTCACCGAGATCCTCACCGCGGACTACGTCATGGTCAACCCGTATTCAGCGGTAATACTCGGCGTTGACGCGGGTGACCCGAGCTTCCCGTTCAGCTCTGACCAGAACCAGAACAATCACGACGTCGAGGACTTCCGTCCCGTCAGCGTGGTACGCCAGTCCGATAACACCCTGGTGCCGCTGGCAGGCGTATTGAGTACGCACGCGTTCCTGGCGCGTTACCCGTCGACGAATACGAACGTGAACCGCAAGCGTGCACGCTTTGTGTTCGACTACTTCCTTGGTATCGACATCGAGGGCCTCGCCTCTCGCGACGGTCTCGATCTCGACAACGTTGTCGGCAACGTGCCGACCTATGAGGATCCGCAGTGCACGATCTGCCACGATGTGATGGACCCGATCGCGGGGCTCTTCACCAAGCGTGACAACGACGGCGAGTACGACACCGGCAATACCTACCAGCACACGCGAACGACCAGCGGAGTGCCGCGGATGGTGCCGGCCGGCTACACCATCAACCCGGCGGACGAACTGCCGCAGAACCAGGAGCTCGAACCGCTGAAATGGCTCGTGCAGCGGATGGCTGCGGACGACCGCTTCGCCGACAAGACCGTGCGGACGGTTCTCAAAGGCTTCACCGGCATCGAGCCGACGACAGCGACGACAACGGCCTTCGTCAACGACCTGAAGACTGACTTCATTGCGTCCAACTTCAACTTCAAGGAGCTGGTGAAGGACGTCGTCAACAGCGAGTACTTCAAGGCGCAGAATCTCGACATCACCGAGTCGCCCGCGAATTACGTGGACACGGGCGCCGGCCGACTGCTGACCTCCGAAGAACTCGAGCGCCGGATCCGGGCCGTTACGGGCGGCAACTACTCGTGGCGCGGACCGAACTCGAACAGCGGTCTGCTCGGCCGTCACTACCTGCTCTACGGTGGTATCGATTCGGACGAGGTCATCCAGCGTACGACGAGCCCGACCGCGCTGATCGACGGTATCCAGGAGCGTGTCGCGAACCAGGTGTCCTGCGAGCGCGTCGCCAGCGATCTCCGTAACGGTGGCACGCTGTTCCCGAACGTTGATGAGACAGTGACACCCGACAACGGAGGCGAAGCAGCGATTCGCCAGAACCTGCAGTTCCTGCATCGTCACATCCTCGGCGAGGACCTCGCGGTTGACTCGGCTGAGATCGATGCGACCTACCAGCTGTTCCTGGACGCTCGCGCACTCAACGAATCGGCCATACCGAGCCAGTGCCGCGGCGGTGGCAGCTCGACCGATACGAACCGAACGGTGCTGCCGTGGATGGCGGTGGTCACCTATCTCATGAACGACTATCGCTTCCTTTACCAGTAGGCCGAAGGAGATACGTAATGAAACGACGTGACTTTTTGCGCTTGTCTGCGACGACCAGTGGCCTGCTGCTCTGCGGCGGTGTCCGCATGGCGATGGCACAGCAGGCTTTCAACGGCCCTTACTGGCTACTCGTCGAGGCGAGCGGTGGTTGGGACCCGACCAGCTTCTGCGACCCGAAGGGATTCGGCCTCGGCGTCAATGGCGACATCAACAACTACGACCAGAACGACATCCAGCAGGTCGGCAACATCCGCTACGCGCCGCCGCCGGACTCGTTCGCGAACGACAACACGCTGTTCAGTAACGACGACTTCTTCCAGGCACACTACCAGCGCCTCGTCGTCGTCAACGGCATCAACTACGGCACGAACTCGCACTCTGTTGGTCGCACGGCCAGCTGGACGGGATCACGCGCGCTGAACTATCCGAGTATTGCGCCGCTTATCGCATCTGAGCAGGCGCCGGACCTGTCGCTGCCGTTCGTCGCGAGCCAGAGCCGCGAGAGCAGCAAGACCAACGGCCTCGTGCCGCGGACGCTCGTCAGCGGCGGCGACCTGAACGCCATTCGCGAGATCGCCTTCCCGAACCGCACCAGTGTCAGCCAGACCAACCAGTATCACAGCAACTCGATGCGCGGACTGATCGATTCGGCCAGCGCGTCGCGGCGTCAGCGGCAGCTCAGTGAGCAGCGGCTGCAGCGTCTGACGCAGGCATTGAGCGAGCACGATGCATCGCGAAATCGCGACGTTG
This sequence comes from Woeseiaceae bacterium, assembly GCA_030066625.1. Lineage (GTDB taxonomy): Bacteria > Pseudomonadota > Gammaproteobacteria > Steroidobacterales > Woeseiaceae > UBA1847. The sequence continues at coordinate 17,577 of JASJBG010000039.1, read as the reverse complement.
TCTCGCTGCGTGACTTCGTCGACGGTCTCAGTGCGACGTCCTCGCCGAACAGCTATGTCAACTCGCGGTCGCAGGCACGCAACCTGTTCAATCAGGCGCAGACGGCATTTGCCGGCTTCGAGTCGGGTGCGGCCGCCACGGCGCAGATCGGCATCGGCGGTTTCGATACCCATGACGACCACGATGCGCGTCATTATCCGCGCCTGATGGACTATCTGGCCGCCGTCGACAACATCATCGCCGACGCGCAGGCGCGCGGCATCGCCGACAACCTGGTCATAGTGATGGGTTCCGATTTTGCCCGCACCAACAAGTACAACAACGACAACGGCAAGGACCACTGGTCGCACACGAGCATGATGGTCTGGGCTGGCCCGGGCATCATGAACGGCAACCGTGTTGTCGGAGCCACCGACAACCTGCAGCGCTCGATGCGGATCGACCCGCAGACGCTGGCGCTCGACAACAACGGCGTAGAGCTGACGCCCGAGTACATGCACCAGGCACTCAGGCGTCTCGCCGGTATCGACCAGAACCCGTCGGTTACCCAGAACTTCCCCTTCGCCCAGCAGGCACTGCCGATCTTCGTCTGAGGATCGGCAGCGCCCCGCTGGCGCGTCAGAAGCGGAAACCTGCTCCGAGCTGCAAGTTCCAGTGCTCGTAGTCGCTCGTGATCGTTTGCGACCTGTCCGCCGGGAACTCCATTTCCACACCGTCCGCGATGAAGTAGGTGGCGCCGGCGTCGATAAACCAGCGCTCGTTGAAGTCGTAGCGGGTGCCGAACTTGAGCTGGAACGCGATGTCGTCCGTCTCGAATGACGTCTCCTGGCCATCGACCTCAAAGTCGATGTCGATTTCCTGCAGGTAGACCACGCCGGGGCCCGCGTAGCCCGACCACTTGCCGCTGTTGCCGAACTGGAACCGGTAGAGCGCATTCACGCCGAAGCTTAGTGAAGCGAAATCACCCTCGGTGAAGTCGCCGAGGCCCGCGATACTGATCGGGTCGAGTTCGTTGCGGCGATACATGATCTCGCCCTCGAGGTTCCAGCCGCTGGCGAAGCGATAGCCTAGCGTGCCGCCACCAGCGAACGAGGTCTCGTAGTCGGCGTCTGCCGAGGAGGTCGATGTGCCGTCGCTGTAGGTCAGCGTCGAAGACGCCAGGTTGCCGAAACCGACACTCGCGGTGCCGTACCAGCGCTGATCATCCTGGGCGTTGGCGGCGTTCGCCGCGAAGCCGCCGATCAGCAGCGCGATAAGAGACAAGTTGTTGCGATTCAGGGCTGTCATTAGTTTTCTCCTCTTGAGTACGTGTTCGTCCTTCGAGAAGAAAGTGTGTCCAAGACGGGCCGCGAAGAGGTCTCTGCAGCGTAAGCGGGTGTAACAATATAAAACGGCCGGCAAACGTCGTGAAACATTTGCCGGCCGGACGCTTTGCGACACGGGCCTCCATGCCGGAGGCCGAACGCCGCCTGGTTTTACGCGTTCTGGAGAGCCTGGATACGCTCCGAAATTGGCGGGTGGCTCATGAACAGTTTCTGCAGACCCATTCGCTTCGCGCCGGAGATACCGAACGCCTCCAGCGACTCGGGCAACTGCGCGGGCGCGCCGCGTTCGAGGCGGGCGAGCGCGTTGATCATCGGCTGCTTGCCGTTGAGCTCGGCGGAGCCTGCGTCGGCGCGGAACTCGCGCTGGCGCGAGACCCACATGACGATGGTGCTGGCCAGAATACCGAGCACCAGCTGGGCGACGATGACGGAAGCAAAGTAGCCGATGCCGTAGCCTTCCTCGTTCTTCAGGAGCACGCGATCGACGATGTGGCCGACGATGCGCGACAGGAAGATGACGAAGGTGTTAACGACGCCCTGAACCAGCGCGAGTGTCACCATGTCGCCATTGGCGACGTGCGTAACCTCGTGTGCGAGCACAGCCTCGACCTCTTCCTTGGTCATCCCCTGCAGCAGGCCCGTGCTGACCGCGACGAGCGCCGAGTTGCGCCGCATGCCCGTCGCGAACGCATTCATGTCCGGCGAGTTGTAGATCGCAACCTCGGGCATGTCGATACCGGCTTTCTGTGCCTGCTGCTGAACGGTCGACACGAGCCAGGACTCGGTTGCGTTCCTTGGTTGCTCGATGACCTGGGCGCCGGTCGAGCGCTTGGCCATCCACTTCGACATTGCTAGCGAGATAAACGAGCCACCGAAGCCGATAACGAGCGACAGCACGAGCAGTGCCTCGTAGTCGATCTCGCCCTGGGCCGTCTGCACGCTGTCGATTCCGAGCAGCCGCAGCACGATGCTTAGGACCAGGATGACAGCCAGGTTGGTGGCAATGAAAAGCGCAACACGCTTGATCATTCGTTGACTCCGGAATTAGTGATGAACCTCGGATCTGGTGCCCGGGCCGGCGAATTCAAGCCATCCGGGCTGTCAGGCTGGGACCGGGACAGCGCGTCGCCTGAGCTCCCGGCGGCGCCTGTGCCAGATCCGGTAACCCAGCAGCAACGTAAGGATTATCGCGTAAACCAGGGGTTCGCGAATATCCGCTTTTACCTGCCACCAGTAATGCCAGACCGAAAGAACGCCGACCGCGTAGGCACTGCTGTGCAGGCGATCCCAGCGGCGGCCGAGGCGCCGGCGCATGCCGTTCGTCGAAGTGATGGCCATCGCCAGCAGGAGGACCAGTGCCGCGACGCCGATCGTGATGAACGGTCGTTTGACGATGTCCTCTACGATGGCGGACGGCAGCAGCCCCTGGTCGAGCACGAGCCAGGTCAGAAAATGCAGGAACACGTAGAAGAACGCGAACAAGCCGAGCATGCGGCGAAAACGCGTCAGCCAGTTCCAGCCCGTGATGTGCCGAAGCGGCGTCACCGCCAGCGCGATCATCACGAATCGAATGCCCCAGTTGCCGAAGCGGTCGAGGATGGCCTCGACCGGGTTTGCGCCGAGGCTGCCCGTCAGGTTGAACGTATCACCCACGATCAGCAGCGCAGGCACGAGACACGCAACAAACACGATCGGTTTGAGGATGAATCGGACTTTTTGAACGGTGGTCACGGCGGTGCTCAGTAGTTCCGGCGCAGGTCCAGGTCTTTGTAGAGGTCGGCCACGTATTCCTCGTAGCCGTTGAACATCAGGGTGGGCTGTTTCGGTGCGAACACGCCCTGGCCAATGCGGCGTTCGCGTGCCTGGCTCCAGCGCGGATGGTTCACCTCGGGATTCACGTTCGCGTAGAAGCCGTACTCGTGCGGCGCCGACATGTTCCAGCTCGTCGGCGGCTGCTTCTCGACGAAACTGATCTTGACGATGCTCTTGATGCCCTTGAAGCCGTATTTCCACGGCACGACGAGCCGGAGCGGCGCGCCGTTCTGGTTCGGCAGGGTTTCGCCGTAGAGGCCGACCGCCATGATCGTCAGCGGGTTGGTGGCTTCCTCCATCGTCAGGCCTTCGCGATACGGCCAGTCGAGCACCCGCGACCTGAGCCCCGGCATCTGCTTGCGATCGTTGAGCGTCTCGAACGCCACATAGCGGGCCTTCGAAGTCGGCTCGAGGCGCTTGATGATGTCCGCCAGCGGGATGCCTACCCAAGGAATGACCATCGACCAGGCCTCGACGCAGCGCATGCGATAGATGCGCTCCTCGACCGTGTGCGGCTTGATGAAATCGTCGAAATCAAACGTGCCGGTTTTTGCGGCATGGCCCTCGACCGTGATGGTCCATGGCCGCGGCTCGAAGTCCTGCGCGTTGCGGACTGGATCGCCCTTGCCCGTGCCGAACTCGTAGAAATTGTTGTAGGTCGTGATGTCGTCGTAGCTGTTCGGCGCCTCGTCGGTGCTGAACTCACTGTCGACGATGTCGGGAATCTTGCCGCGCCGCTCTTCGGGAACGACCGCCGCGAGCGCGGAGCCCGCGAAACCGGCACTCCCGGCAATGGCGCCCGCCTTGAGGCCCGCCTCCATGAACTGACGACGGTTCATGTAATTGGCCTTGCTGGTGATCTCGCTCGGGCGAATGTCCGAGCCGTCGAGTTTCGAGGGTTTCCTGATCAGCACTTAAGCCTCCCGGGTAGATTATCGCCGGCCTGTCTCTGAATAGACCGGCTACAGGTCGCGAATATTGCATACAATTCCGCCGAGGTTTGGCGCTTGCAACAAGTTGTTACGTTGGAGATTTTGATCCATGTTCATCGCCGATCTGCCCGATAGCGGCAATGTGGTCGTGACCCCCAGGAGATCGTCAACTTCCTGATTTCGGGCGGATTCGCATACCTTGGTTGGACCCGTGGCATGCGAGCGCTTCGCGACATTTTCTAGACGTTCGTCACATTTCGCTTTAGTTCCCGCAATTTTTGCCGAAGTTGCGGGTCTTTACCGGGTACAGGGGCCGTTCAGGCGCCGAAGCGTAGGCTTGTAATCGCGGCAATCCGGCCGCACATCACGGCCTTGAGAGGGACATGACATGAGCGAAACACTTTCCAACATCGTCAGGACCAACGACCGTGTAACGCCCACGGCGGCGCTGCACGTCGAGGCCATTGCCGACATCGTCTGCCCGTTCTGCTATCTCGGGCTGATGCGCTTGGAAAAGGCGCTCGAGGCCGTGCAGGGGCCGAGCGAGGTCACCTGGTATCCATGGCAGCTGAACCCCGAGCTGCCCGTCGACGGCGTCGACTTCAACGACTATCTCGCGAGCCGCTTCGGCAGTGCCGAGAACATCGGCCCGGTGCTCGAGGGGTTGGCACTCGAGGGCAAGGCGGAAGGTATCGACTTCCGCTTCGACCGCATCACGCGCGTGCCGAACACCATGCGCGCGCACCAGCTCCTGTATCTCGCCGAGACACGTGCCGTCAGGCAGATGGCGCTGGCGAAGGACCTGATGGCGGCGTTCTTCGAGCACGGTGAGGACCTGGGCGACATCGAGGTGCTCGTGAAGATCGGTACGCGCCACGGACTTGAGGCCAAGGACATTATCGCGACGGTCGACGGCGACGAGGCGCGCCAGGTCGTTACCGCTCGGGAAGCGCAGGCGCGCTCGAGCGGCATCGACGGCGTACCCGGATTTCTCCTGAACCGGCGCCTGCTACTGATTGGCGCGCAGGAGACCGACAACATCATCAACGCGTTCGACCGCGCTATGTTCGGCGAAGGCACCGACGAACTCATCTCGCCGGCGCTGCACTGATCCTAAGTCTGCCGCTTTAGCCAGTCGAGCATCAGGGCATTGACCGTGTCCGGATGCTCCTGCTGGCTCCAGTGGCCGCAGTGCTCGATCATCCGGATTTCCAGGTTCGGCACGAGCGGCTTCATGCCCTCGATGTGCTCGGGCGCGATGATCACGTCGTCAACGGCGCCGATGAACAGCGTTGGAATCTCTATTACCTGGTCGACGCCGTCGAGCGCTTCCCAGTTGCGGGTCCAGTTCCGGTACCAGTTGATCGGGCCGGTGAAGCCCGATTGCGTAAACGCGTCCGCGTAGTAGTCGCTCTCGGCGTCATCGAGCAGCTTCTCCCCGGTGCCATCCTCGCGCCTGAAGATGCGCAGCAGGCTCAATACCTTCATCTCGTCCGGCAGCTGTTCGAACTGCTCGCGGCTTACCTGCCGCTTGCGCATCATCACATCGAAGAAATGCGTTGGATCGCTCGCGAAGCTGCGATCGGCCTCGTCCGAATCCTGGAAGTTGACGATGTAGAAATCGTCGCCGAAGCGCTGCCGCATGATCTGGATCGGGTCGATCGGCGGGCGCGGGAAATGCGGGATGTTGAGCTGAATCAGCCGGTCGATCCGGCCCGGCGCGATCATCGCCATATGCCAGAGAATGAGTGCGCCCCAATCGTGGCCGACGAAGGTGGCCGACTCGAGTTCCAGAGCGTCGAGCAGCCCGTGAACGTCCGCGATCAGGTGCTCCATCGCGTAGCCTTCGACGCTGTCGGCACCGTCGGTGCGGCCATAGCCGCGCTGGTCCGGCGCGATTGCGCGATAGCCTGCGGCGGCGAGCGCCGGCAGCTGAAACCGCCAGGAGAAGGCGAGTTCGGGGAAACCATGCAACAGGATGACGGCCGGGCCTTCGCCCTGTTCGTAGACGGCCATGTCGAGGCCGTTGGCTTTGACGATACGTGGGTCGGGAAATGCGCTCATTGCACCGATGCTAGACGAACCGCGTTCGCGGCGCCAAACATCGCTTTCACTTCCTTGCGCTTGCGGCGGCTGACCGGGACTTTCGCACCGGAGCTCATCTCGCAGAATGCACGCTGCCCGGCGACGGTGTAACGGCTTACGTGCCGGCTGCACACCCAGTGTGACTTGTGGACCAGCAGTCCGTCGTCGCCGAACGCCTGCACTACGTCGCGCAGGTTGCCGAGCACCATCGCGCGACCATTGACCGTCTGCACGTGCAGGTAGTGCAGGTCCGAAGACACGGAAACGATGTCGCGGCCGACAGCACGGGGCAGGCTGTCGAGAAACATCCGCCGAGCATCGTCGACATCCTCCGCTTCTCCCGCCGATGCGCGTCTGCCCGACGGATCATCGTCGCCGTCGCTCGGCTCGCTCTCATCATCGCCGCGCCGCAGCAACAGCGGCAGGTTGATCGCGAACCATGCGCTGACGAACGCCGGTACGACCTCGAGGTATTCGACAATCACGGCCTGGCCAGGACCGCGGGCCGCGAAATGATCGAGTGCATCATCGGGAATCTGGGCGGCGGGCACCGGCATGAAGGCCTCGACGACAAGGTACAAAGGCGCGACGATGAACGCACCGATCAGGCCCGTGACCAGCACCGAGAGCGCCGCTGGCCAGCGCCGAAACACTGACTGGCGCACGACGAGACTCGCGACGTAGATGCCAGCAAGGCCGATGCCGATGTGCAGGGCCCAGAACGCTGAGCGGGCGAGCACGTCGAGACCTTCGGTGGCAGCTGGCCGCATGGCGACAAACAGGGCCGTCAGCACAACGCCTGCGGCCGGCAGTGTCGCTCGCATTGGCGCAATGCCGAACAGCGTCGAGTTGTTGCGGTCAATGATCATGCGACGGCAAATCGGCGTTGGTTGCCGCCAACGGAGGACATCGCCCACCGGTTACGCGCGAATTCAGCCTCGACGCGGTACAGGAATCGTCGCGCGGTTTTCGGTCGCTCACAGATCGGCCGCCATGGAAACCCAAGGTAGTTGGCAGCGCGCCGGATTCGTTCGATTTCGTCATTGGTCAAGTTGAAGGTTTTCATCAGTCGACTCCTCAGCTGCTGATCTCAAAACACGTACAGCGCGCTGAAGCCGACCTCTGCCTCGTAGTCGTCGAGCGCTATCGGGCTGTCGGCGATATCGTCACTGTACTTCTCATAGCCGGCTTCGCCAATGAACTGCCAGCGGTTGCCGAGTTCCCAGCGGCCGATGACGCCGATGCCGATGGAGCGATAGCCGCCGTCGATATCGGTGACCGGCAGGCCCGAACCAGCGCTTTGATCTTCGTTGACGCCGAAATCGCGGTTAATGAAGGCCGACGAGCCGAAAGTCGTGAACGCGAAGACATCGATCCCGGTGCCGCGTGGATTCGCGCCGAAGGTGTGACCGGCAGCGAGTACGCCCAGCGCGCCGATGTCACTACCACCGGCCATAACCCGGCCGGCGACCCAGTTGTCCCAGTTCGCGCCGAATCCCCGGCGGATCTCCACCATCGCCATGAGTTCGTCGTCCGTGTCGCCCAGACCGGTGAGGGCATCCGACTCACTTTCTTCGCGGCCACCCTCGAAGCGCAGCCCCGCCTGCAGCAGCCACTGGTCACGCGCCCGCGCGCGCCAGCCGAGTTCCTGGCCTTCCAGGAACCAGGCCTGGTTGCCGCTCCGGTACTGCAGCCCGATGGCAGGTTCGAATTCGACACCGTAGTCATCGGAGCCGTCGTACTCGGACTCGTATTCGAGTGCGGCGCCGACGGTAAATGCCCAGCCGTCGTCGAACGCGATATTCGGTACGGACGGCGAGGGCACCAGCGACTCGGCATGCGCGGTCATGCTCAGCAGGCCGGCCGAACAAATAACAAGTGTGCGTTGGATCATGTCTTTCTCCTGAGTTCCCGACAGCGCGGCGGCGAATTTGCCGGTGCATCTGCGGCGCGATCCACACTAGGTGCTAAGTCACTGAAAATCAGTCACTTTTGCATGAACGGTCGGGTCTGTGCACGATCGGTTTGACAGCTGTTAGTGGTACGTCGCACAGTGACTGCAACCGACTCCAAGAAGCGGTGTAAAAAATGCTGAGACGCTTCGTGCGAATGCTGGTTCACGTGATCACCAGCACCTTCTTTCGGCGCATCGACGTGGCCGGCCTCGAGAACGTGCCCGAGACCGGCGCCGTCATTTTCGCCGGCAACCATCCCAATGCGTTGATGGACGGCTGGCTGCTGACCGCGAAGTGTGGCCGCTGGCCGCTGCATTTCATGGCCAGTGCGAAGCTATGGGAGTTTCCACTGCTCGGGCCGCTGATGACTGCCTCGGGTGCAGTCCCGGTATATCGCCGCGAGGAACACGGAGACGACGCGGACAACTCCAGGGCGTTCGAGAAACTGTACGAGGTCATGGAAGCCGGCCAGACCATGGGCGTATTCCCGGAGGGGATCAGTCACGCGGAGTCGCAGCTGGTAAAGCTGAAAACCGGAACGGCGCGCATCGCGCTGGCGGTCGCCGCCCGCGGCAAGACCGAGGTGTCGATCGTTCCCTGCGGCCTCAACTACATCCACCGGCACCGCTTCCGGAGCCAGGTCCTGATCGAGTTCGGCGAGCCGATCGTCGTTGGCGCCGAATGGGCCGAACGTTATCGAAACGACGAACGCGAGGCGGTGCTGGCGCTGACCGAACTGCTCGCCGACGCACTCAGGGCCGTGACGCTGAACGCGCCCGACTGGAGCACGATCCGCAAGGCGCAGATCGCGCGCAGGCTGTACAAGCCGTCGTCGGTGGAGCTTTCGCCGCAGCAGTACGTCGAGCTCAATCGGCGATTCATCGACGGCTACCTGAGAGTTGTCGACCATCCCGACATGCAGGAATTCCAGAACGCCGCCGAGAACTACCAGGCACGGTTGGAAATGCTCGGCCTGAAGGACTACCAGCTGCGCCAGGAGATACCGCCCGGCACGGCAATCCGCAAGGCACTGTCCCGATTCCTGACGATGCTCGTGCTGCTGCCGATAGCCATTCCCGGCGGGCTGCTGCACCTGCCGGTCGGCTGGATTGCGTCCCTGGTCGGCGAGCGTTTCAGCTACGAAATGGATGACATCGCGACGCTCAAGGTGTTCGCGACAATCCTGCTGCTGCCCGTCATATACATCGCGGTCGCGACCCTGGTCGGGCTGAACTTCGGTTGGCTGATCGGGCTTGTGACGCTGGTATTGCTGTTCCTGAGTTTCGCGGCGTCCGTTCGCCTGCTCGAGGCCGAGACCAACCTGCTGGTGTCGATGCTCGCCGTCCTGCGTCTCGCACGCTTCAGCGAGGACGTGAAAGAGCTTCGCGAGGAACGCGCGGCGCTCGTCGCGCAGGTGCGCGCGCTAGCCGACCGCTTTGCCGATCCCGAAACGCCGCGCATGTTCACGCGCGACGATTTCGGCAGACGCTAACGCGCCGGGCGCGCGTGCGCGCTGCCGCGGAAGATCGCGTTCATGAAAATCACGTTCAGGCCATCGAGGTACGCACGCACATTCGGATCCTGCGTGAAGGAGATCACGTAGCCGCGCTGGTGCGGCTGCACGACCGCGAACGGTTTGAAAGCGAGCTGCTTCTTGTTCTGCTCCCACAGGTAGCCGCTGGTCAGCAGTTCGTCGGCTGACGTGAAGCGCGCGACGTTGGTGCCCTTGTCGAGCCGCACAGGTGTGTAGATATCAGATCCGCGCACGAGGACGTGAAGCGTTTCCGCTACGCCGGCACCCAGCCAGTGGTCAGGGTCGACGCTGGCGTTGACGAGGACACCGCCGACGGAGTCCGGGTCTTTCCGTTCAGGCGTAATTGATGCAGCGTAGTCGTCAGCGCTTTCGAGGTAGCTGCCTTCGACGGTCGGGTCGGCGGGTTCATCGCCGCCACCATCGCCCTTGCCGCCGCCGGACTTGCCGTCGTCGTCAGTCTCGATGACCGCGCTCTCACGGCGGATCGAGGCGATGTCGACGTTGGCGTCCGCGACGAAGCGATTCGCGTTGCCGACCGCGATCAGGATGCCGCCTTTCGCGACCCAGTCTTTGAGGTTCTGGATGCCGGCCTCGCCGAGAACGGGCGCATAGCCGGCGCCGCGGGCCTCAGGAAGAATCAGTACATCGTAGTTACCGAGATCCGACGTTGCGATGCGCGCGGTACGAATCGGCGTAACGGGATAGTCGAACTGGCGCTCGATGACGAAGCGCGTGTTGCCGGCGCTGTACTGGCTGGTCGGCCGGTCCCAGGCGATGGCGACCGTGGGTGGAGTGTGGCGAACGACGTTGCCGCTGCCGAAGTTCGGGCCATCCGTCACCCAGCTGTCATCGACGGCGACCACATTCGCGCCCGAGAGTTCTGCAATGTGGCGGATCATCTGGTGCTGGTTGTCGGGATTGTCGGCGACGTCGATGATCAGCGTACCGCTAGAGTAGCGACGGCCTTCGTGCGTGAATGGCATGTCCGCACTCTTGACGGTCAGTCCGTTGCGGAAAGCGTGCGCCAGGAAACGCGCTGCCGTTGCCTCGCCCCAGGGCACGAGATAGGCGACCGAGGCCTCGCCGCCGGACACGCTGCCCGGCTGGACGAAGTCGCTGCTGGCAGGGGTGGTTGCGACGCTCACTGCGCGGCTGCAGGCGACCGACTCGAGATTCATCATGAGGGGCAGCGACCAGGCCGTGACGTCATAAATCTCATCCGGCAGCCCCTTTGCGCGACGCCGTTCCTGTTCCTTCATGAAGGCTTCGTCGATCGGTACGTCGACGTCGAGCAGCGTCCGGATAAGGCGCTTCGCCGGCTGCGCGAGATTGATCACGTAGCTGCCCGCGCCAAAGCTCTGGCCGCAGGCGCGAAAATCCTCGGTCGCCATGCCGACCTCGACGCCCTGGCGGACGAGCAGGGCCGCGAGTTTGTTGGCGCCAGCCTGGTCATTCTGGGTAGGTAGGACGTAGGCGCTGATGGCCTCGCGCGAGCCCTCGGCGATCGCGGAACGCTGGTAATTGTAAAAGTCCTCCAGCAGCTTCTGCCGGTTTGCGGCGGTCGTTTCAGCCGTGCCGAGCGAAGTCACGAAGTGGTTGCGCACCGTTTCCGCGTAGCTCATGTCGCTGCCGTCGTACTTGCGGATCACGAGACCACGGGCCGATGCCTGCTCGTAGGTCATCGCGACGCTGCCGAAGTAGGACGGCCAGCTGGCGCCGTAGCCAGGATAGAAGGCGTCGAAGATCTCGCGCGTAAAGTAGTCGATGCCGAAGCGGTCGAACCAGCGGGCATTGGTGCGGCCGAAAAGTTCGAGGCTCGCGCGCTGGTCGTCAGCGAGATGCGGGTTGAACGGCACGGCCTCGGGCGCGAAGTAGTAAGTCTGGTCCGAACCCATCTCGTGCGCGTCCACGAAGGCGACCGGGTAGAACTCCTGTATCGCCGCGACGCGGCCCTGCGTTTCCGGCTGCGACAGGATGAACCAGTCGCGGTTCATGTCGAACAGGTAGTGGTTGACGCGGCCACTGGGCCAGGGTTCGTCGTGTTCGGCGGCGAGCCGGTCCGCGAGCGGCACGAGGCCCTCCGCCATTTCGAAGGAGTGGATGAAACGGTCGCGTCCGTCCGGGTTCTGGATCGGGTCGATGACGACGACGGTCTCTTCGAGGATCTGGTCGATGCGATCTTCACCGCGTGCGGCGAGCAGGTGATACGCGGTGAGCATGGCGGCATCGGTGGACGAGATCTCATTGCCGTGCACGCTGTAAGAGAGCCACGTGACGGCGGGCTGCGATTCGATGATCTCGGCTGCCTCGGCCGGCGTGGTCCGGCCTGGATCGCGCAACGCCTGCATGCCGGCCTTGACCTCGTCGATGCGCGCCATGTTCTCGGCCGACGAGATGATGACGTAGATCAGGTCGCGCCCCTCCCAGGACTGCGCGTAACGGTGCACGGAAACCTGGTCCGGCATGGCTGATTCGAGCGCCTCGAAGTAGCGGATGGCGTCGTGGACCCACGTAATTCGTTCGCCCGGCGCGTGGCCGACGACCGACTCGATGGTCGGCACGGCCGGGTCGTAACTGGCGCCGGGCCAGAAGTCGATTTCGTCGTCGGCGAATGCGAGCGGGGCCAACAGCAGCGTGGCCAGAAGAAGCTTGTTCATGAGAATCCCGGGGATCGTGTTATGCGTTGGCGCTTTGTTATGGCGGCGCATTGTACCGGCATTGGCCATGGACGGGCCCGATCGAAACAGATTGATACGCCTCCTCGCACACGTCCGGGCGTGCAAACTGCTTGTTTTTCGAGCAGTTCGACACTACTCTCCGCGAGAGACGTCGATGGGGACGAACAGGCGGGCCATTCGGGCCGAAGCGACCGGGGGAGGGTGTGAGCCCCGGGACCGAATCCGCCGAATATCACCCCGGAGTCGCCAACCGAAAGGCACCGCCGAGTAGGCCTGGCCGGCTGGCCCACGACACGGGCGACGGATCGGTTAGATCCACGAGGCGCCCTTGTTGAAGGGGTGCAGAAGTCGGGTGGTACCGCGATTAATGTCGCCCCGGCGCTTATCTAAGCGCCGGGGCTTTTTTGTTTGTGAGAGGTCGATTTTGAGTTTCAAGGAAGTACAGGGTCGCTACGACGGTCCGGCCATCGAGACCGAGGTGCTCGAGTTCTGGCGTGAGCACGACACGTTCGCGAAGACGCTCGAGCAGACCGAGGGCAAGCCGCAGTGGAGCTTCAATGAAGGCCCGCCGACCGCGAACGGCAAGCCGGGCATCCATCACGTCTTGGCGCGCAGCTTCAAGGACGTATTCCCGCGCTACAAGACGATGCAGGGCTACCACGTGCCGCGCAAAGCCGGCTGGGACACGCACGGCCTGCCCGTCGAGCACGAGGTCGAGAAGCGGCTGATGAGCGAAGGCCGTATCGAGAGCTTCGACAAACAGGAGATCGAGGAAAAGGTCGGCATCGCCGAGTTCGCGCGGCTGTGCCGCGAGTCGGTCATGACCTATATCAGCGACTGGGAGGCCATGACCGAACGCATGGGCTTCTGGGTCAATCTGGACGAGGCCTATTACACGCTCGACAACAGCTTCATCGAGTCGGTCTGGCACCTGCTGAAGGACATCTGGGACAAGGACCTGATCTACCGGGGCTACAAGGTTGTGCCCTACGACCCGCGCATCGGCGCGACGCTGTCGTCGCATGAACTCGCGCAAGGTTACGAGGAGACCGAGGACCCGTCGATCACGGTCCGGTTCAAGCTCGCCGACGAGGACAACACCGCGTTCCTCGTCTGGACGACGACGCCGTGGACGCTGCCATCGAACCTCGCACTCGCGGTTGGCGAGAGCATCGACTACAGCTACTGCGAGACGGATGGCGAGACCTTGATCGTCGCCGAGGCGCTGCGCGAGGCCGTATTCCGTGACCAGGAGCACACGGTCGTGAAGACCGTGAAGGGCGCCGAGCTCGTTGGCATCCGCTACGAGCGACTGTTCGACTACCTGGATGTCGACACGCCGAATGCGTTCAAGGTCTACGCGGCCGACTTCGTCAGCACCGAGGACGGCACGGGTATCGTGCACACGGCGCCGGCCTACGGTGTCGATGACCTGGCGCTCGGCCAGGCCAACGATCTTCCCGTCGTGCACGGTGTCGGCCTCGATGGCAATTTCATCGATGCCGTCGAGCCGGTCGCTGGCATGTTCTTCAAGGACGCCGACAAACCGCTGATCCGGATACTGAAGGAGCGCGGCATCATGTTTCGCTCCGAACGCTACGTTCATAACTACCCGTTCGGCTGGCGTACCAAGGACCCGGTCATCTACTACGCGAAGAACGCGTGGTACATCCGCACATCGAAGTTCCGCGAGCGCATGGCCGAGCTCAACCAGACCATCAACTGGGTGCCCGAGCACATTCGCGACGGCCGCTTCGGCAACTGGCTGGAGAACAACATCGACTGGGCGCTGTCGCGCGAGCGTTTCTGGGGTACACCGCTGCCGGTATGGACGGACGGCGAGGGCGAGTACCTTTGCATTGGCTCCGTCGCGGAACTCGAAGAGCTGTCAGGCAAGGAGCTTTCCGAGCTCGACCTGCACCGGCCCGCCGTCGACGACGTGACGTTCGAGAAGGACGGGCGCACATGGACGCGCGTTCCCGAGGTCATCGACTGCTGGTTCGACTCGGGCGCCATGTCCTACGCCCAGTGGCACTACCCGTTCGAGAACGAGGACAAGTTCGAGAAGCACTTCCCGGCGGACTTCATCTGCGAAGCCATCGACCAGACGCGCGGCTGGTTCTACACGCTGCACGCGATTGCGACGCTCGTCAGCGACAGCGTGGCGTACCAGAACGTCATCTGCCTGAGCCACATCGTCGACAAAGACGGCAAGAAGATGTCGAAGTCGCTCGGCAACATCATCAACCCGTACGACGTGTTCGACACGGCCGGCGCGGACGCGCTGCGCTGGTACTTCCTCGCGCGGCTGTCGCCCGATGTGCAGAAGCGAATCTCCGTCGACATCGTCGCCGACGTCGCAAGTTCCTTCATCAACACCTTCTGGAACACCTACGGCTTCTTCGTGCTCTACGCCCGTCTCGATGACATCGACGTGACCGAGGATGTACCGCTGGCAGAGCGGCCCGAGATCGACCGCTGGGCGATGGCGCTGACGCACAAGACGATCGAGACCGTGACCGCGGCGCTCGATCGCTACGATGCGAAAGGTGCCGGCGACGCGATCGAAGCGTTCGTGGACCAGCTGTCGAACTGGTACGTGCGCCGAAACCGGCGCCGTTTCTGGAAGTCGACGGACAAGGCCGACAAGCACTCGGCCTATCGCACGCTGTACCAGTGCCTCGATGCGGCACACCGGCTCATGGCGCCGTTCGTTCCGTTCCTGGCCGAGCACGTCTACCAGAACCTCGTAAAGAGCGTACATCCGGACGCACCCGACAGCGTGCACATGGCGGGCTGGCCCGAAGCGGATCCGGCCTGGCAGAACGATGCGCTGCTGCACGACATCGACGTGGTGCAGAAAGTCATCGGCCTGGGCCGGGCCGCGCGCAACCAGTCGGGCGTTCGAACGCGCCAGCCGCTTGCGCTGCTGCGCGTCCGCGCGCCGGACGACACGGCGGCCGCGGCGCTCGAGGACCACAGCGAGCAGATTCTCGAGGAGCTCAACGTCAAGTCGATCGAGTTCATCGCTCGCGACGCGGCCCATATCAGCTACCGCATCAAGCCCAAGCTGCCCGAGCTGGGCAAGAAATACGGCAAGCTGATCCCCGAGATTCGCAAGGCGCTCGAAGCGGCCGACGGCGCGGCGATCGCCGGCAACGTCATGCGGGGCGTAGCGACAGAGATGACGCTCAGTACCGGAGCGGTCATGTTCGAGCCCGAGGAGCTCATCGTCGAAACCAGCGCCGAGGAAGGCTATGCCTGCGCGGAAGACGCCGGCTTCCTGACCGAGTTCGAAACGACCTTGAGTGACGAACTCGTTAACGAGGGTTTTGCGCGCGAACTCGTGCGCTCGATCCAGGACGCGCGCAAACAGGCCGGGCTCGAAGTCAGCGATAGAATCGTTCTCGGCGTTGCTGGCTCGGCCGCGGTCGACGCCGCGCTCGCGGCTCACCGTGACTACGTCATGAACGAGACCCTGGCGACAGACTGGCAGACAGACCAAAAAGACCCGCTTTTCAATGAGTTACGATCCCTCGGCGAGGACTCGTGGCGGATCCAGATCAGCAAGGTCTAGCTCGACGGGCAGCATGTCGATCGCCAGCGGAGGGCGGCTCGAGGCGTTTCGGACATGCCTCGCGGCAGTTGACCGGCTGCTGCGAGCCGGCGAACGGGACCCGGATTGAGGTGACACTTGCGCGGACTTTCGAACGTCTGTTATAAAAATCCGGCGCAGGTACCTGATCGGATAGGAGTGATCAGGCCAGAACGACCCGCAGAGGTCGCTAGCTACAGGGAGGTAGTACACAAGGCGTACGATGCCGCCGGAAGTCGGTGAGAGGACCCCCGGACGGCGCCAACAATAAGCAATACGCTGGAGTGGAAATGACGAACCACGTCGACCGGTTTCATGCCGCCGTTTCGATCCTCGCGGGCGACGGCCATATAAAACAACGACTTATCCGTGCCTTTCAGGACAATCTCGCCGACATCGAACACGAAGACCTGCCGATTCCGCTCCAGGAAACCTACGCCGAACTCAGACGCAAGCTGTTTCGCGTAACGCCCGCCAACGGCGAAGGGCCCGTCTGTGCAACGGTCCGCAAGATGTCAGCCACGGAGGCATCGCGCTGCGCAGCGTCGGTCGTGAGCCTGTATGGCGAGCTTCTGCAGCAGGCCGAATCGATCCAGTATCCAGCCGCCGCCGACAACGACGTCGGCGTTCCGCCGTTTCTCGTCAAGACCGTCTGATTAACCGATTCGCCCGTCCCTACGGCCGGTCTCGCACCGGGTAGTACACGTAGGTCGTAAGGTCTGCGTCGTCGACCTCGGTCGGGTCACTCACATACGACTCCCACGCATCGCCGCCGCGCTCGATGCCGAGCGCCGCGAGGTAGGCCGCTATCTTCCTGTGTGTTTCGACGACCGTGCGGTATGGGCCGACGTGGCGGACACGAATGACTGTGCCGCCAAAGGTCCGACCGATCCTGACGTCGCCGGATTGCTTCGGCGTTGCGTCCGTCAGGTTTCGCACCGGGATTGCCGCATCGAAGCTAAGGCGGGCGCCGGAGAACGAGCGCGCGATCGATAGTGGCGCACCGGCGGTTGCAAGCCGGTTTTCGTCGATGAACGCGAGGACTTCGAAATACGCGTCACCGAGTGCTTCCGACATCGCGGTCGGGTCGGGCGCAGACGTCGTTGTGCGGTAGGCGATCGTGAGTGGTTCGACCAGCAGGCGCTCGATCTCGAGGCCGCTCCAGTCGGTGCGCGGCAGGCTTTCCGCCAGCGCGGCGAGCTCGGCGAGCGCTGACTGGTTGTCGCGCCGGATGACGCCGCCGATGAGCACACCGAAGTACCGACCGACGAGATTCAGGCCGTAGTCGTGCTCGAACGTCCAGTCGACCCGGGTGCCGCCGGGCAGTGGATAGAGTTCGAAGCGGCTGCGGCTTTCGCCGGGCTCGCCGGCATTGATCAGGTTCTCGATGTAGTCGTGCGGCCGGCTATCGACGATGGTCCGGGTGCCGCTGCCCGCGACGGTGCCGTCCCAGGTAATCGTCGCGCCTGCGCCGCGAGCCGGGCCCGAGAACTCGATCCGCGCGTTCGGGTCGACCGCGGTAACGGGCGACCACAGGTTGGCGCGCCGCTGGTCATTAAGCTGTGCAAACACGGTGGCCGCGGGCGCATCGATCTCCGCAGTGACGATAATGCGACTGGTCCCGGGCAGCATGAACCCGATAACAATGAGCAGGGCCACGA
>JASJBG010000038.1 GCA_030066625.1 Woeseiaceae bacterium | reverse complement strand
GCAAGGGACCTGCATCGGAGCCACGGTGTTTCTCGTCAGCCGTTTTGCTCGAAGACACCAGACTTAAATCGAAGGCATAAAGAGTCGCGACTCGCCCGCCGTGCAAGGGACTGACATCGGAGCCACTTGGTTTTCTGTCTGCCACTTTGCTCGAAGAAAGCAGACTTTCAACCGAAGGCAAAGGTCGCGGCCCGCCCATAAGCGCAAGGGACCTGCATCGGAGCCACGGTGTTTCTCGTCAGCCGTTTTGCTCGAAGACACCAGACTTAAATCGAAGGCATAAAGAGTCGCGACTCGCCCGCCGTGCAAGGGGGGGTAGAAACGGCAAGCGAGCCGCGACGTGTTGCCCTGCTATCAGGTCACTCAGCCGACGTAAATTCCGGGTAGGCCTCGAGACCGCATTCGGACAGGTCGACGCCTTCGTACTCCTCTT
This sequence comes from Woeseiaceae bacterium, assembly GCA_030066625.1. Lineage (GTDB taxonomy): Bacteria > Pseudomonadota > Gammaproteobacteria > Steroidobacterales > Woeseiaceae > UBA1847. Next base: position 29,873 of record JASJBG010000038.1, on the reverse strand, counting down.
CTTCGGATACGCGGATGCCCATCACCGCCTTGAGTCCGAACCAGACCGCCAGGCTGACGACGAACGTCCAGGCAAAGATGCTGGCGACGCCAACGACCTGGCCAACAAACGACGCGTCGCCATTCGTGATCAGGACCGCGAGCACGCCCCAGATGCCGACGACGCCGTGCACGGAGATTGCGCCGACCGGGTCGTCGATCTTGAGCTTGTCGAGCATGACGATGGAGCCAACGACGATGAGGCCGCCGACGCTGCCGATTAACGTGGCTGCGATGGGGGCCGGCGACAGCGGATCGGCCGTAATGGCGACTAGACCGGCGAGCGCTCCGTTGAGCGCCATGGTCAGGTCGGCCTTGCCGAACCAGATCCTCGACAGCAGCAATGCCGCCACGAGTCCGCCCGCGGCGGCCATGTTCGTGTTGACGAACACCAGGGCGACCGCATTGGCCTCGCCGACATCGGACACCTTGAGTTCCGAGCCGCCGTTGAAGCCGAACCAGCCCAGCCACAGGATCAGCGTGCCGAGGGTCGCGAGCGGCAGGTTGCAGCCCGGAATGGCATTCACCTGGCCCGCCGGGCCGTACTTGCCCTTGCGAGGCCCCAGGACGAGCACGCCTGCAAGCGCCGCTGCGGCGCCGCAAAGGTGTACCGTGCCCGAGCCGGCGAAGTCGAAGTAGCCGAAGTTCTCGGAGAGGAAGCCGCCGCCCCAGTTCCAGAAGCCCTGAATCGGGTAAATGAAGCCGGTCAGGACGACCGCAAATGCGAAGAACGCCCAGAGCTTCATGCGCTCGGCAACGGCGCCCGAGACGATCGACATGGCAGTGGCAACGAACACGACCTGGAAAAAGAAGTCCGACAAGCCGGAGTAGTACGTTTCGCCATCGCTGGCGATCACGTCCTCGGCCGAGTTGTCGCCTCGTCCCAGCAGGCCGTCGCCGAACTGCAGGAACAGGTTCGACGCGTCCGACGGGTACATGATCGTGTAGCCCACGAGCATGTACATGATGCAGGCAATCGAATACAGACCGACGTTCTTGGTGAGGATCTCCGCCGTGTTCTTGGCACGGACGAGACCGGATTCGAGCATCGTGAAGCCGGCTGCCATCCACATGACGAGTGCTCCACATACGAGAAAGTAGAAAGTGTCCAGCGCATAAGCCAGTTCAGTGACCTGCGCCGAAACCTGTGCGACGTCTTCCATCAGAAAACCTCCTCTATGGAATCAGTTGTTAAACGGCTTCGGCACCGGTTTCACCGGTGCGAATGCGAATGGCCTCTTCGAGATCGGCAACGAAGATCTTGCCGTCGCCGATCTTGCCTGTGCGGGCCGTGTTGGCGATCGCCTCTATGACCTGTTCGGCGATCTCGTCGGCAACGGCGAGTTCGATCTTCGCCTTCGGCAGGAAGTCGACGACGTACTCGGCACCTCGATAGAGCTCCGTGTGTCCGCGCTGGCGGCCGAATCCCTTGACCTCCGTCACGGTAATGCCCTGGATGCCGATGTCGGCAACCGCTTGACGAACGTCGTCGAGCTTGAAGGGCTTGATGATCGCAGTGATCATTTTCATAGCTTTCCCCTGTGGTAGTGCAGTCGTTACGAACGTCGGGCGTCTGCGCCTCGCCCGAGCTGGGTGTTGACGGCCGAGCGTCTCGAGGCAGCCGTCACACCCTGTGGATCGTTTCTCATTGTTGATGGCTCCGTTTTCGAGGCAGACCTGTTTCCGTCTCGCCCACCTCAGGAGCAGCTTCCGTGCCAGCCTTGAAAAGGCTCTTAATTTCAGAGGCTTGTGCATTTCGATCCGCTCAGCACGCACCAAAACGGTGCGTGCTGTAGGCGGCTGTGCCCCGATTCGAGACGATCGTCGTGATTTCGTCCGGATTCACCGCTGGCGTTTTTCGGGCGCCTCGGGTATCAAGCCGGAATGGACAGAGACAACGTCGAACAACTGGCGCGAAAACTCGCCGAATCCGTGCCCGATGGCCTGAATTCGATGCGTGCAGAACTCGAAGAGACCTTTCGCTCGGTTCTCGCGACCGGCCTCTCGAAGCTCGATCTCGTTACCCGCGAGGAATTCGAGGTGCAGGAAGCCGTGCTCGCGCGGACACGCGAGAAACTCGAGGCGCTGGAGGCGCGCCTGGAGGAGCTTTCCGACTGATGCCCGCCTAGCACGCCCAAGGCCAGGGAGGGCCGATGAGCATTGCCATTCTCAGGTGCCGCGCGCTGTCTGGCACCGAAGCGCCGGAAGTCACCATCGAGGTCTTCCTGTCAGGCGGCCTGCCGGGTTTCTCGATCGTGGGCATGGCGGAAACCGCAGTCAGGGAGAGCAAGGACCGCGTTCGCGGCGCGCTCATGAGTTCCGGCTTCAGGTTTCCGCAGGAACGTATCACGGTGAGCCTGGGTCCCGCCGACATGAAAAAGACCGGCGGACGCTTTGATCTCGCGATTGCGCTGGGGATCCTCGCCGCGAGTCGGCAGCTGACAGGCGCCTGCCTGGACCAGCTCGAGTTCTACGGCGAGCTCGGGCTCGATGGCGGGCTTCGGCCCGCTCCGGGCATGCTGCCAGCGGCACTCAGGGCACGCGACGCCGGCAACGACATCGTCGTTGCTGCCGGGAACGCCGCCGAAGCGTCGCTCGCCGGTGGAAAAGTCTTTGCCGCTACGACTTTGCTGGAGGTGACCGCGCACCTGCACGGCGTTGCAGAACTCGCGGCCGTCGAGCCCGGCTCAGCCGACGTGAACCCCGCCGCCTGTCCGGATCTCGTGGACGTGCGCGGCCAGTCGCATGCAAAAAGAGCACTGGAAGTTGCGGCAGCCGGTGGCCACAACCTGCTGCTGGTCGGTCCGCCGGGGACCGGCAAAAGTATGCTCGCCGAACGGCTGCCCGGCTTGCTGCCGCCAATGTCCGAGGCGGAGGCGATCGAGACGGCGGCGGTCGAGTCGGTAATGGGTCGTCCGCCTGAGCTCCAACGTTGGCGGGTGCGGCCGTTTCGGTCGCCGCATCACACCGCGTCCGCCGCGGCGCTTGTCGGTGGCGGGCGCGAGCCGCGGCCCGGCGAAGTCTCCCGCGCACACAACGGCGTCCTGTTCCTCGACGAGTTGCCTGAGTTCAATCGAAACGTGCTCGAAGCGCTGCGCGAGCCCATCGAGGCGGGACGAATCACGATTTCCCGCGCCACAGGGCAGGCTGAATTCCCGGCCCGTTTCCAGCTCGTCGCGGCCATGAACCCGTGCCCGTGCGGTTATCTCGGCGACCCGGTGTCGGACTGCGGCTGCAGCGCCGAGCGAGTGGCCGCTTATCGCGGCAAGCTGTCCGGGCCGCTGCTCGACCGCATCGACCTGAAGGTCGACGTCGGCCGACTGCCGCGCGAACTCCTGAGGAACAAGGACCCGAACGCCGAAGCGTCGGCCACCGTGCGGGCGCGGGTTGCTGAGGCACGGCAGCGCCAGGTTCAGCGTGCCGGACGGAGGAACGCAGACCTCAAAGGAGAGCGGCTCGAAACGGACTGTGAACCGGATGCCGATGGAATGCGCCTCCTCGATCGGGCCGCGGAATCGTTTGCGCTATCGGTTCGTGCCTACCAGCGCGTGCTGCGGGTAGCGAGGACGATTGCGGATCTCGATGGTGACGGGTCAGTCGGTGCCCGGGCTGTGGCCGAGGCGCTGAACCTGCGCGGTGCCAGCGTGCGCTAGCGGCGTCTTACTGCGACTCGTCGACCATGTAGTCCACGGCGTTCCGGACGTCCTCATCGGAGAGATCCATGCGGCCGCCCTTCGCAATCATAATGCCGGCTTCGCCCTGGAAGCCGTTGATCGCGTGGTCGTACAGCACGTCGATGCCCTTGGCGATGCGTGGCGCCCATGCGTCCGCATCGCCGGTGATCGGCGAACCACCGACGCCGTTGCCGTGACAGGCAATGCAGGCGCTGTTGTAGACCTGCGGTCCGGTCTGGACCGTCGCCACCGGCTCGGGCTCCGCGAGCGTTTCGACCGTCGGCGCCATGGCCTGCTGCTCTTCCCCGGGCAGGTAGACCTGTCCGACCGGAGCAATACGCTCGGCGATGGCCTCCTGGTATTCGTCCGTGTCCCGCGTATAGACGCCCTGCGTGAGATCGCTGATCTTGAACGCGAGTACGAGTATGGCGATCGTAAACACACCGAGTCCTCCCAGTACGAGGGAGTACAGATCAAAAAACTTTTGGTCCCGATTCAACGTTCTGCTCCGGAGTTCTTGCTGCGGGCCGGGGTCGGCCCGTTGGGGTGGCGCGCATTATATACCAGCTACAGCGGGCTCGTCCCACAATGCGCGGCGGTGGAATGTGAACACGGTGCGCCCTGCGGGGACCTTCTGCTGGTATTCTGAAATGCTTATTCGGCTGCCGGATCAAGCATGCGTTTTCGAGTAACCAACATTGCCCCGGGTGTTTGCCTGGCGCTGGCACTGTCCTTCTCGACGGTTGCTGGCGCGGATGCCAACTATGCGGACAAGGCTGGTTCACTCGCCGGCTTTTTCATAAATGCCCCCGAGGGTTTTGCCCTCGACCTGTCGAAGACGCCCTACGTCATCGTCGACTTCACCGAGCAGCTGCCGGACGCCAACTTCGCGGCAATGCGATTCGATCCGCTGATGTTCTCGATGTCGATCGTCGAGGAACTCGGAACCGAGATGACTCCGCGGCAGTACACAGACATCGTGCGAACGGCCACGCGTGCGAACCTGACGAATGGCAATGCGGATGCCGTACTCACCAGCGACGTCGAGATCCTCGGCAAGCGCCGGGTCGACGGCGTCGAGGCATGGCAGCTGGGATTCTCCGGGGAGCTCGAAGGTGCGGAGGCGAACTACGTCATCACGGCCTTCGTGAACGGCACACGTGCCTACCAGCTTACGACCTTCGCCGCCGGCCAGGAGCCAGACGTCGTGCGCCGCGAAGCGGACGTGCTCGCGGACGCGTTCTCATTCATGGATGTCGAGGATGCGGTCACCGTAAGCCAGGCAAAGCAGGTGGACCGCTATCGGTCGGACGCGTTTGCCTACAGCCTGACGACCGATGAGGCGTTGTGGTTCCCGTGGGCGGACGTCGGCGAGGACTACGAGGCCGCCGATCTCGGGGCGCTCGGTGCCAAGGGCTATGGTGTCGTCATCATGCCGTTCTGCTGGCAGGGTTCGGCCCCGACCCAGCTCGCGCTGCTCGACGTTTTCATGGCGCAGTTCGGCGAGGAGTACCCGAGCGACTTCATCTCCAGCGAGCGGCCAATAGAGAAAGACGGTGCTCGCGGCCTCAGGCTGACTGGCACGGACGTTGCCGACGGCGAAACCTACCTTTACGAGTTCTGGGTCGCCAGCAACGAGCAGTGTGCCTATGTGGTGTCGGCCTGGGGGCCTGCGCGGCTCGACGACACCGCGACGGACCTCGAGGCGTTCTGGGCCGGACTGAACATACTGGCGGGTCCGACCGTTTTCGATGACGGGGTGCCTACGGACGCGCGGGAGAAGAATGCCTTCTTCCTCAATCAGCTCGGCATGCACTACTACGAGGCTCGCAGCTACAGGGAGTCGTTCCGGTTTCTCGCGCAGGCGGCGGACCTGGACCGCAGCTACCCGACCTACCTGACCAACGCGCTGCGGGTGCTTTCGGAGATCGATGCGTACCGCGAGGCTTACGACTGGCTGCAGCCGCGGCTCTCGCAATACGGCGACAACCAGATCGTCCGGAGCTGGGACGCGTGGCTGGCTTACCAGGTCGACGAGTCGGAAAAGGCGGTCAGGATCTACGAATCGCTGTTCCGTGACGGTTACCGCGAGGACGAGGAATTCGAGGTGTACCTCGAGCTGCTCGCCAACCGCGAGGAATGGGACAAGCTGGACAGCGAGTTCGCGGCTTATGCCGGCGACAACCTGACGGACTCGCTCAGGCGGATCAAAGCGAGCCTGCTGAGCCGGCGCGGCCGGCATGACGATGCGCTCGCTATTCTCGACGCGATGACTGAGGGACGGCCGTTCAACGCCGAGCTCGTGTACGCGAAGATCGAGGTGTACGACGCGATGGACAACGCATCGGCCATACTCGATGCCGCCGAATTGCTGATCGAGAACAACTACGAATCGCTCGAGAGCTGGTTCTGGAAGGGCTACGCCGAGTACGGGCTCAAGTCGTACCTGAAGTCGCGCGAGTCCTTCCTTGCGGCACAGAAGTTCTCGCCGACGAGTTCGATCGTCAACGACTACATTGCCTCCATCAACGGCATCCTCGGCGAGGGCGACAACGCGAGCATCAGCGAGGCGATCGCCGCCGCGCGCCTGCCGAAGGACATCGCGAAGCTCGTGTCGGGCGCCGATTGGGGCGGTACCCGCGACGGCTACGGCGCGTATTTCATCAACCGGATCCTCGGCTACGAGTTCGACGGCGGCGAGAGCGTCACCGAGACCTTCGTGCAGCAGATCAAGATCCAGGACGCCCAGGGAATCGAGCAGTTCAGCACGCTCGAGTTCGACTTCGATCCGGCGTTCGAACAGCTCTACGTCAATCGCCTGCTGGTGCGCGATGCGGACGGTGAAGTGGTCGCCGAGGCGGATCGCGCCGCGTTCTACGTCACGGACACCATCGACGGCTACGAGGCCAGCACCGAACAGACCGCACACCTGCCAGTGCCCAGTCTCGCCCCGGGTGTCGTTATCGAGGTCGAGGTCACGAAGCGCGTCGGCGTCGAGCGCGGCGAGCTGCCGCTCGATATCCACTACCTGTCGAGCAGCCGGCCCATCGGCTACAGCGCCATCTTCGTGACAGGAGACCCCGGCGGCTACTCTTTCGAGTCCTTCGGCGTGGCGGAGCCGCGGAAGTCCGGACGCTCGATGGTCTGGGAAATGGTCGACCCCGTCGTCTACCGCTGGGAGCCCATGCAGCCGTATTTCGATCGCATGCTGCCGTGGGTGACGCTTGGCTCGACAAGCGCCGACTGGAACCGGGCGGGCGCGGAGTACTACGCGAAGATCGAGGAGAAACTCGATACGAGCCGCGTTGCCGATGCGGCGGGCCGCCTCGTCCGCGGCGCCGAGAACGACCTCGAGAAAGTCGAGCTCATCGCGAGCTATGTCCAGAAAGAGCTGCACTACGAGGCCATCGAATTCGGCCGCCGCGCCTACATTCCGAAGACGGCGCGCGAGACGCTGCGAGACCGTTACGGTGACTGCAAGGACCACGCCGTTCTGCTGTATTCGATGTTGCAGAGCGTCGGTGTGCCGGCCGAGCTGGCGCTCGTTAATTTGAATCAGCGTGTGCTGCCCGCGTTACCGAACGTCGACCAGTTCGATCACATGATCGTTGCCGTACCGAGCGGAGATTCACGGCTCTTTATAGATACGACCGACAAGGACCTGAACCTCGGTCGCCTGCCGCCTCGCTTCATGGCCGGCAACAAGGCGCTGATCATCACCAACGAGCAGTCCGAGCTCGTCGGTATTCCCGACTTCGAGCAGGGTCATTCGACGCTGACCGTGCAGCGCGAGGTCGAGCGCACCGACACCGGGGAACTGCGGATCATCGAAATCGGCACGTTTTCCGGTTTCCAGGCGGCGGAACTCCGTGGCCAGCTACGTGACATCGAGGCCTCCGAGATGCTGGCGACGATGCAGCGCTGGGTCGCGGACCGTTACGCCGACGCCATCGTCGACGACGCGTTCGTCGACCACCTGTTCGAGGCCGGCAGTGAGCTGGTCGTCGAGCTGGAGTACCGGCTGCCGGTCGACGACGATTCGTTCAAGGTCCCGGGCTTCTTCGAGGCCGAGTACCTCGACTATGCTCGCGTTGCCGACCGGCGGTTCACGTTCGAGATGCCCGCGCCGTTCACGGTGTCCGCCATCACGACGGTCCGCCAGCCAGGCGGGGCGAAGCTCGCGGAGACCGCGTCCAAGCCCGATGCGGACGAATCGGCGTTCGGTCACTGGCGGCGAAGCATCGACAAGCGTGACGACAGCTGGGTGTTCAGTCTCGAGTACTCGGGCCGCAAGTCGGAATACACGGCGGAGCAGTACGGCGACTTCGCGGAGTTTCACCGTCGGCTGATTGGCTCGATCGAGCAGCCCGTGACGCTGCAATAGGCCGAGAGAACCGGCCTAGACCAGGAAGAACGCAATTCCCGTATAAAGGAGTATCGCGATGCCGGCCGCGGTGAGCGCCATCGGCAGCTGTGTCAGCACATGGTCCATCAGGTCGCAGCCGCAGGCGAGTGACGACAATATCGTCGTGTCCGATATCGGCGAACACTGGTCGCCGAACACCGCGCCGCCGAGGATTGCCGCGAACGCGATGACGAGATAGGTCGGGTCCGTCGAGATCGCGTACGCCAGCGGCAGCGCGATCGGAAAGACGACGGCGTACGTGCCCCACGACGAGCCGACCGAAAACGAAACGGTCATGCAGATGATCATCAGCAGGCCAGGCAGGATATAGGGCACGGCCGTCAGGCTGTCAGCCGATACCTCGATGACCCAGTTCGACGCGCCAAGTGTTTCCGATACTTTCGCCAGCGTGACGGCGAGCCCGAGAATAATGGCGCCGACCGTCACGCCCTTGATGCCATCGACGAGACCGTCGAATGCGTCCTTCGCGCTCATACCGCGCAGTATCGACAGCCCGACACCGGACACGACGGCGAGGCCGAAGGCCTCGAAGATCATCGGTGAGCCGGTGATCAACCACGGGATGATCGCGAAACTGAACAGCACGCCGATCGGCACGAAGAAATCCAGCAGGGACGGCGTGTAGCCTGGCGCGATGTTCACTGTTGATAGTTCCTGAGAAATCATCGGCTCGGCACCTTCGGCGTCGAGTTCGCCGGTTTCGAGCACACGCTTCGTTGCCCTGCGCATGCCGGGGCCGGTGAAGGGCAGCTTGCCGAGGGCGAACAGCAGCGTGAACGTGATCGCGAGGATTCCGTAGAAGTTGAAGGGGATGGCGCTCAGGAACAGGCTGATCGCGGCTTCGGTGTCGGGGATGAAGTGCACCATCGACGGGATCGTGATCAGCCCCGCAACGTAGACGGGCCAGACGTTGAACGGAATGACGGTTGCGACGGGCGAGGCGGTGGAGTCGACGATATAGGCGAGCTCTTCGTGCGCGACACCCTCGCGATCGGATACGGGTCGCACCGTCGTACCGGTCAGGACCGTCGAGATGGTACCGCCCTGGTGAAACAGGATGCCCATGAGCCAGGCAAAGAACATCGCCGAGCGCCTCGACTTGACGAAGTTCTCGGAGATCCAGGTCGCGAAATGCCAGGCGCCGCCGTTGCGATTCCAGATCCCGAGCAGGCCACCGAGTGCCCACAGGTAGACGAGCAGGATCTCGGCGAAACGCGGTGTGCCGATCGCAGGAATCAGGAATTCCTGGATGATGTTGTAGCCGGTCGTCACGAGACCGCCGAGCACCACCCCCATGAACAGCGCAAGGATGACGTTGCGCGTCACGAAGCAGATAACCAGTGCGGCGACGGCCGGCATGATCGACAAGAAGCCGTAATGGCCGTCCGCCTCAACCGCTGCCGGGTCGACCGACCTCGCATAGGCGCCGATGAAAATGCAGAACAGCGTGATGCCGATCCAGTTGTACCTGCGCAGAGGCCCGATGATCGGGTGTTCGAAACTCGATTCAGTCATTACGAGGGAGCGCGCTGCGGCACCCCCGGCCGCCATACGCCCGATTGTCGTTGTTGTTATCGGAGACGATACCATCTTCGACCTGCAGATACCCGATAACGGCGAACGCCGGGATGCTCCAGCCGCCCCGTCCCGATCGATGATCGACGCTGGAAAATCAGGCATTTGGCACGGCCTATCTGGACAATTGCAGGGCCCGCCGATACGCTCGCGGGTGTTGGTTTTCTACGCATTTTCGAGGCCTTTTCACCATCGCCAGCACACCCGAAACAGCCACCGCACGCCACCGCCGCCAGCGCGAGGGCGACGACGGGACAACCCCCGGCGAGATCGCCGTCGCGGGGATCCACGACCGCGCTATCGAGGTTCTCGAAAAGACGAATCGCGTCCCTGCCGAAACCGACGTCGTCGACATCGGTGCGGGCATGGGCGCGCTGTCGCGCCGCCTGTCCGACAAGGGCTACCGCGTCAGGGCCTGCGAGCTTTTTCCCGAGTACTTCCGCGTGCCCGAGGTCGAGTGCCGCAAGGTCGAGGCGGACGGCAACCTGCCGTTCGAGGATGCAAGCATCGACGTCGCGTTTGCGGTCGAGCTCGTCGAACACATCGAGACCCACAAAAAACTGTTCAATGAGACCGCACGCATCCTGAAGCCCGGCGGCGAGATGATCATCACGACGCCGAACGTGCTGTCCTTCAAGTCGCGAATAAAGTTCCTGTTTACGGGTTACCTGTATTCCTTCCCACCGCTCGAACCCGACGTGCTCGATCCGGTGCGCCAGCACATCACGCCGCTGACGCTGGACATGTATCGCTGGCGACTCGCACAAAGCGGCTTCGAGATCGTGGGTGTGGATATCGACAAGGTGCAGGGAACGTCGCTCGGGTATTCGTTCCTGTTGCCGATCGTCTGGCTGGCGACCTGGCGTGCATCGCGACGCGCCCCTAACGTGACGGCCCAAAACCAGTTCCGGATGCTGTTCGGTCGGACAATGATCCTGACGGCGCGGCGACTATAGCCGCGCGATTTTGCGCAAATCCGACCAAGACGATTTTCGACTGTCTAGGACGAGGCTCGCCGACGAGCGCTGAATTGAAAAATTCTCCGACGGTTTTTGTTAAAAACAGGACCTTAATCGCTTATTCCTTTTCCATAATATCGGCATGGTTATGTCAAAAATAGATACGCTTGAAACATAAGCCGGTTTATTCGACACTCGTCGAGCGCCAACGGATCTGGCGGACCGATTAGAAAGAACGTCGCAAGACGTTTGTAAAACAAAGGGAATCGTCCACAAATTTTGGGAAAGCAGTCGCATCTTGCGGGATGCGGTGTGCGCCCCATGTTTCTAAAAAAGACGGGGAAACATAATGCGAAAACTCCAATCATTACTCGTCGCTCTTGCTGTGCTGCCACTTGGCGTCACCGGCGCGCAGGAGCTTCAACAGGCACCGACCGTGCCGGACGGGTTGCTGCAACTTGATGTCGGGAGCGTGGAGCAAAGCCGCACGCGCACCTATGTCGTGCAGCTGCGGCAGGAACCGGGCCTGAGCTACGCGGGCGATCTCGACGGTTTCGCCGCGACCGCACCGGCCTCAGGCGAGCGATACAACGCCAACGCCAGTCACGTGCAGGTATACACCTCGCACCTGATGGCGACGCACGACAGCATGTTGGCGAACGTCGGCGCAGGTAGCGATGCCAAGATCTACAGCTACTGCCACACGATGAACGGCTTCGCCGCCACCCTCACCGAGGCGCAGGCAGCGCAGCTCCGCAACAAGAAGGGCGTCGCGGCCGTGTTCGAGGACTTCTCGGTCGATATCGAGACGAACAACAGCCCCGAATTCCTCGGTCTGGATGATTTCTACGAAGGCGTTCATCGCCGCCTGAAGATCAAAGGCGAAGACGTTATCGTCGGCGTTCTCGATACCGGCGCCATCCAGGAGCATCCGAGCTTCGCGGACACCCGCGTCGTTGACTACCCGGAATTCTGCGACAACCCGAAGAAGGCGCACGAGAAGCGCAAGTGCCGGGAACTCGCAGAGTGGGAGGAAGAAGGCAACTTCGGTCCGCCGCCGGCACACTGGAACGGCATCTGCCAGGCGGGTGAAGCCTGGTCGGAAGACGACTGCAACAACAAGCTGGTCGGCGCACGCTGGTACGTTGACGGCTTCCTCGCCGGCCGCGGTTCGGTCGTCGAGAATGAATTCCTTTCCCCGCGCGACTCCTCCGGCCACGGCAGCCACACGGCTGGCACGGCCGCGGGTAACGAAGTCGAAGCGTCGCTCGAAGGCGTTCCGCTCGCACGCATCAAGGGCATGGCACCGCGCGCGCGCGTGTCGGTCTACAAGGTCTGCTGGCTGTCGCCGGGTGCGACCAACTTCAGCTGCTTCTTCTCCGACTCGGCCGCTGCCACCGACGCGGCTATCGCTGACGGCGTCGACGTACTGAACTTCTCGGTCGGCACGGCAGCGTCGTTCACCGATACACAGGATCTCGCATTCCTGCGCGCCTCGACCGCCGGCGTCTACGTCGCGCGTTCGGGCGGCAACAGCGGCCCCGGCCCGGGCACGACGCCCGCCGGCGAGCCCTGGGTAACGACCGTTGCAGCATCGACGCACAGCGGCATCGCTTTCTCGCTCGGCATCACGGTCAACTCGCCGGAATCGGTTGCCGGTGACTACACGGCACTCGAAGGTGCGATCACGCAGCCGCTGGCGATCAGCGGTGCGATCACCGACGACCTCGTTGCCGCCGACCCGATCGAGGCCTGCGCTCCGCTGACCAACTCGATCGGTGGCCAGATCGCCCTGATCGCTCGCGGCAGCTGCGCCTTCGTCACCAAGGTCGAGAATGCTGTCGCAGCCGGCGCTTCCGCCGTCCTGATGTACACGGACGGCCGTCCGAAGACCATCATGGGTGGCACGGCGACGCCGATCACGCAGAGCATTCCTGGCGTCATGGTCGACAACGACGTCGGTCTCGCACTGCTCGCGGAAGTCGCCACGCCCGTCAACGTCACGCTGGCCCCGGGCAACTACGTCGAAGAGCCGATTCAGGGCAACATCATGGCCGGCTTCTCGTCGCGCGGTCCATACCTGACCGAGACAGACTGGATCAAGCCGGACATCACGGCACCGGGCGTGCGTATCCTCGCCGCATCGACGCCGGAACCGGCTGACGGCTCCGTCGGCGACCTGTTCGCCTACCTGCAGGGCACGTCAATGTCCGGTCCGCACATCGCGGGTCTCGGCGCGCTGCTCGTTGAAGCGCACCCGGACTGGAGTCCGGCACAGATCAAGTCGGCACTGATGACGACTGCTCGCCAGGACGTCGTCAAGGAAGACGGTGTTACGCCTGCCGATCCGTTCGACTTCGGTGCGGGTCACGTCGACATCAACAAGGCGATCAACATCGGCCTGACCTACGACGCTGGCGAAATGGACTACGAGGCTGCAAGCTGCGGCACCGTAACGCCGCTGGTGTCGGCTGAAACCTGCGCCATGTACCGCGACGAGCTCGGCCTCTCGCTCGATCCCGCAGACCTCAACCTGCCGTCGATCGGTATTGGCGAGCTGCCGGGCACGAAGACGATCAAGCGTACGGTCACCGCGGTTCGCGGCGAGATCCCGCGCTTCGATCGTCTGAAGAAGAGCACGTGGAACGCGGTCGTCGAGGCGCCTCCGGGCTACAGTGTCGAGGTATCGCCGTCGTCGATCACGCTCTGGCCTGGCCAGTCTGCGAGCTACGAAGTCACGATTACCAGCGTATCGGCGCCTCCGGGCGAATGGTTCTTCGGCTCGCTGACGTGGGTAGAGGATCGTCCGCGCTTCGCGCGTGAGGTTCGCAGCCCGATCGCGGTCAACTCGGTCGCCATCGTCGCGCCGCCTGAAGTGTCGGGCGAAGGTCCCGACGGTTCCGGCGAGTTCGACATCACGTTCGGCTACACGGGCGATTACACGGCACAGGTCCACGGCCTGAACGACGCCGCGCTGACGCTCGTACCGACCGAAGACGATCCGTTCGACGAGTTCGTATTCCTTGGACCGGGTGTCGAGATCGCGTTCCTTGCGGAGGTTCCGCCGGGCACCGCGTTCGCGCGCTGGGAGCTGACGGACGAGTACACCACGGGTAATGACGACATCGACCTGTACCTGTACTACTGCCCGAACTTCTCGTGCACGCAGATCGGTTCGAGCACGAACGTCAACTCGAACGAGCAGGTCGAAGTGCTGCTGCCGGCCAACGATCCGGCGATCGACGATCCGTACCTCGTGTTTACACACGGCTTCAACGTCGAGGGCGGCACAGGTGAGCTGATCCTGTTCGACTACGCCTTCGGCCTGGTCGACGATGCTGGCAACCTGACGATCTCAGGTCCGGCCAGTGCGACGATTGGCGCGACCGAGACGATCTCGCTCGAGTGGATGAACCTGAACTTCGGTATCGGCTTCAAGCAGCTCGGTGCGGTTTCGCACAGCGATGCCAGCGGTATCCAGGGTCTGACGATCATCAGCATCGACAACGATCTCGGAACCGGCATCTGCGAGTTCATCGCCTGCCCGTAACCGGGTAGCGACAACTCGTCGCTGAAAGACAGGCCGCCCGGGGCAACCCGGGCGGCCTTTTTTATGGGCGTGTTATCGGATGCCCTGGGCGGGCATCAGGGGCTAGCGCTCAGTCTTCGCTGAACGCCGGGCAGGCGATGACGCGATCGAGATCGGTGTGATAGGTGTAGTTTCGGCTGCCGTGGCGCAGGCGGATGACGTAGCCGTCGATACGACGCTCGTCGTATTCCTGCCCCGGCTGGGCGCAGCCCAGGCTGGTGTCGCTCCAGGTCCTGCCGCTGGCACCGGCAATGATGATGAGGGATTCCTCAATGCCGAGCTGGCGGGCGAGTTCGCGGCGGGCGACGCCGGCCTGCCTGGCCCAGACGACTTCGAGCTCGGGTGTGGTGGCACCGACCGTGGCTTTCTGGCGCTTGCATACGAACGCCTTGCCGCCGGATTCGTGCACGGTGTGAAAGCGGCCGTCGACCCGCAGCGTAATCTTGTGACCGGGCGTAATCACCTGCAGGTAGGCCTGGTCAGGCTGCGGGCAGCCGATGCTGCTGTCGGGCCAGTCAACGGCCCGCACGGTGTCGACGGTGATCGTCGCCTGCGGCACGTTCAGGTGCTCCGCGAGTACCTCGACGGCGAGCTTGGCGACTGATTCGTCTTCGGCGTTCAGTGTTGTCACGTCCCCGTCCGGGGTCACGGTCTTGCCGGCGTCATCGCCGCGAACGCCGCAGGCTGTCAACGCCAGCGCGACGCCGGCCGCGATGGCCGTCCATTTGTGGGTCATCGGATCCCTCCTGTCTCTTTATACGTCAATGCCGCGACGAGCGCGGCAGTCGGGCCCGGAAGGACCTGACAACAACTATAAACGAAATTGATCCGGAATCGGTCTAGAATACGAGAACGGAAAGTGTACAGTTGGAGAGCGTGACATGAGTGATTTCGAGGATCTGGTCGAGGACTTGAAACAAAAGCGCGACGAGTTGCGTGTGCAGATGAACCTCGCGTCGAAGGAAATCCAGGACGAGTGGGAGGAACTCGAAGGCAAGACCCGCCACTTCCTCGCCAAGGCGGAGCTGGCCAAGACCGGCGAAGGCGTCGGCGATGCCCTTGGGGATCTGGGGCAGGAGCTCAAGAAGGGCTACCAGCGCATTCGCGACGCGATCAAGGACTGATAGCAACCGACGAACAGAACATTTACGACTGATCAGGGGGGTACCACTACGTGATCAAGTTTGAAGTAAACGGCAATACCGTCACCTCAGACAGCCCGGACGACACGCCACTTCTGTGGGTAATTCGTGACGAGCTCAAACTCAAAGGCACCAAATTCGGCTGCGGCATCGCTCAGTGCGGCGCCTGCACGGTGCACGTCAACGGGCTGCCCACGCGCTCCTGCGTGACGCCGATCGCTGCCATCCAGGACCAGTCGGTAACGACGATCGAAGGTCTCGCCACCAGCGAGGGCGAAGCCCTCAAGACGGCGTGGGTCGACGAGCAGGTTCCGCAGTGCGGTTACTGCCAGTCTGGCCAGCTCATGCAGGCCGCCAACCTGCTGGCCAACAACCCGAACCCGAGCGACGACGAAATCGTCGAGGCCATGAACGGCCATCTCTGCCGGTGCATGGCGTATACGCGCATCAAGAAAGCCATCAAGGCCGCTTCAGGCGGCGGGGAGGCTTGATCATGGCCATACGTAAAAAAGAATTGCAGATAAGCCGGCGGACCTTCATCGCCGGCACGGCCGGAACGACGCTGGTCATGGGCCTCGGCACGCTGCTGCCGGGCTGCAGCCGCGAAGACGCGGTGGGCGACATGGCCGCGGGCGCGAGCAAGCGCTTCGCACCCACCGTCTGGTTCGAGCTGGACGGTACCGGCGCGCTGCTCGTCAACATTGCCAAGGCCGAGATGGGCCAGCACGTCGGCACGGCGCTGGCACGCGTTGTTGCGGACGAACTCGGCGCCGACTGGAGCAAGGTCTCGATCAAGCACGTCGACAGCGATCCCAAGTGGGGCTATATGGTCACCGGCGGTTCGTGGTCCGTGTTCACGACCTTCACGATGCTGTCGCAGGCGGGTGCGGCCGGCCGCACGGTCCTGATCGAGGAAGGCGCGAAGATGCTCGGCGTCGAGCCGGCCGACTGCAAGGCAGTGGGTGGCAGCGTCGTCGCCGGCGAGCAGAGCGTGAGCTTCGCCGACATCGTCTCCAAGGCCGACATTTCGCGCAGCTTTACCGAGGAGGAGCTCGGCGCGATGCCCGTCAAGGCACCCGCGGATCGTGACCTGATCGGCAAGCCGACGGGCGCACTCGACATTCCGGACAAGGCGCGCGCACAGGCGGTCTACGGCCTCGATACCGAGCTGCCGGACATGGTCTACGCGCATCCGCTGATCCCGCCGACGCGCTATGGCAGCACGATCAACAGCATCGATGACACGGCCGCCAGGGACATCCCGGGCTACCTGCAGACCATCCAGGTCAGTGACCCGAGCGAGTTCGTGCAGGGCTGGGCGCTGGTCATTGCGGAGAACTTCCCTGCCGCAATGAAGGCATCCGACGCTGTCGAGATCGACTGGGCGCCGGGGCCGACCGCGGCCGTCACCGAGGCGCATATCCTCACCGAGGGTGAAAAGCTGACTGCCGACGCATCAAGCGGCGCGCTCGTCGTCAACGACGGCGACGTGGACGCGGCGCTGCAGTCCGCCGACAAGACGATCTCCGGCACGTACCGGACGAGCACCGCATTGCACTTCACGCTCGAACCGCAGAACGCGCTGGTCGAGTACGTCGACGGCGTGTTCCACATCCACTCGGGCAACCAGTGGCAGTCGCTGATCCTGCCCTACCTCGCGAAGTCGCTCGAGGTCGAAGAGTCGCAGATCGTCATTCACCAGTACTATCTCGGCGGTGGCTACGGCAGGCGCCTGTTCGGTGACCAGATGATCCCGGCCGCGCAGGCCGCACGCGAGCTCGGCCGGCCGGTCAAGCTGATCTTCCAGCGTGCCGAGGACAGCCGCTTCGACTGCGTTCGGTCGCCGTCGGTTTCGCAGCTGCACGCGTCCTTCGACGGTGACGGTGCGCTGACCGCCATCGACCATGCTGCGGCGGCAGGCTGGCCTACGCTCGCGATGGCGCCCGGCTTCCTGGCGGACGGCGTGGACGGTAATGGCAAGTACGACACGTTCTCGATCTCGGGCGCGGATCACTGGTACACGCTGCCCGCGCATCGCGTCCGCGCGATCAACAACGAGCTCGCGCAGCGTACCTTCCTGCCGGGCTGGCTGCGCGCGGTCGGTCCCGGCTGGATCGGCTGGAGCGTCGAGAGCTTCATGGACGAGATCGCTGCCGAACTCGGCGAAGACCCCGTGGAGTTCCGACTCGCGAGGCTCGATGCGGCCGGCAAGAATGCCGGTGCGGCGCCGAACTCGGTAGGCGGCGCGTCGCGGCTGGCTGCCGTGCTGCGCGACGTCGCAGAGCGTTCCGGTTGGGGCAAGGAGCTGCCCGAGGGCGAAGGCATGGGCGTCGCCGTGAGTCACGGCCAGGAACGCAACATGCCGACCTGGACGGCCTGCGTCGCGCACGTCGCCGTGGACCCGGAAACCAGCAAGGTAACCGTCAAGAAGCTCTGGCAGTCGATCGACTGCGGCACGGTCGTACATCCGAGCGGTGCGATGAACCAGGCAGAGGGCGCGACATTGTGGGGCCTGAGCCTCGCGCTGCACGAGGGCACCGCGTTCGAGGACGGCGAGGTCCGCGACCAGAACCTCGATACCTACCGGCCGCTCAGGATGGCGGACGTCCCGGAACTCGACATCAAGTTTATGGAGAGCACAGAGTTCCCGACGGGTCTTGGCGAACCGCCGCTGATCGCTGTTCCGCCCGCGGTGGGCAACGCGATATTCGCGGCGACCGGCACGCGCGTTCGCGACCTGCCGATTCGTCTATAAAAAAACCCGCGTGACGGTGGCGGATTGCCGCCACCGTCACGAAGGCTCAGCTAAGGATCATTGGCCGAACCGGAGTACTCCGAACAGGCCCCAGTGATCCCCGTTCACGGTCAATGTGTCGAGTTCGTAATCGATATCGCCGTAGCGGACACCGAGCGTGCCTGCCTCGAAGCGGTACTCCAACTGGCCGAGCCAGCCGACGGCGTCCTTGAATTCGAGGTTGCCCAGCTGGTCGTCTTTAAACTCGGGTGAACCATGGTGCATGACTCCTCCGCCGATGCGCCATCGATTCAGTTCGGCATAAAGGATGAACTCGGAGGCCAGGCGGCTGAACCGGCCGGCATCGCCTACGCCGTCTTTGAACAGCCCCCAGTGGATTTCGGTGCCGAGGTTGTACCGGGGCAAGTGTGCGCCCGCCCCGATGAAGTAGTATCCGCCGTTGCCGCCTTTGACGTCGAGATCGACGGTTTCTCCGCCGAGCAAGCTGCCGGGCGGATAAGTGACTTCGTAGGTCGCGATAGTGTCACCGCCAGCCATGAAGCCGATACCGAGCAGGTATTCGAACGTCACCGTGGCCGTATCGTCCGGCACCGGTTCCGCCGCGTAGCCCGACAAGGGAAAAAGGCAGAGACAGCAGACGCCGAATTGACGGTACAGCCTTGTCGCCGGACTTGTCCTCTGCCCTTCCATGATTGCTCCCCTGGATAGATGTGTTGCCGCCTGACGCGGAAGTCACCGAGTTGCGCCAATAACAGCTCATCCCATTACGTTGGGTCGATACGTCGGGTGAGAAGTAGGTAGATTCACCTAGCCGCTGATTCGGCAGGCGGCGAACCTGGAAGATTGCATCAAACCGTCAAAACCAGCCGACCGACCTGGCCCACGCCTTTTTGTCGCGCTGCCATTGCTCGAAGTCCTCGGGCGGTGTCGCTCCCTCGTCACGTGCCTCGATTCGCGCCTGCTCCACTCGTTCCGACAACGGACCCAGCCCGACGCTGGCGCGATAGCTGTCGACGCGATCGGGTTCCTGCAGAGGTAGCGGGCTCAGTTCGCCGTTCTCGTCCCAGTCCAGCTGCGTGCCGTAGCGTTGCGGGCGTCCCTCGAAACAGCAAATGCGATCTTCCAGGAAGGCGGGCTGGTGCGCCGGGACTTCCCCGGCCGTGGCGGCGTCCTCGAGCAGCGGCAGGCAGCTGCGCTGCAATCCCGGGTACCCTATCGAGTGTTGCAGCACAGTCCACGCCGCATCGGCGCCCTTCTCGCCGACCAGGGACTTCCCCGGCCAGCCCCACTCATTAACGATGCGTTCCAGCGCAGCAGCGTTCGCTGCGTGTACCGCGGCCATGCGCGGGTGGTAGCCGTCAAACAGTTCGCCGCTGGCGACCAGTTCGGAACGGGTTCTTTCGTCGAGCGACGCAAGCTCACACAGCTCTTCCAACAGGTGCTTGTTCACGGGTACTAGTCGTCGCGAAGCGACTCCCGCCATGCGACGAGAAGCTCGGCCACTTCACGATCCTTTTCAGGCATAGGCGACAGCGTCATGGAGCTTGTTCGCACGTGTCCAAGGTAGTCGGCAATCTTCGTCGCATTCTGGCCATCCTCGAGGTATCGGAACACCATCTTCGCGTAGGACGCGTACTCGTCGCGGGCACCCGTGCTCGTACTGACGCCGATCGGGTCCCAGGCGTAATAGAGGACCTCGTCGCAGAGGCGAGATAGCTCATCCATGGTCCGGTTGCTCGTCGAAGCGCTCCCACCGTTGGCGAACGTCGACGAGCAACGCCTGGAATTCCGGCTCGTCCCGAACGGGTGCCAGCAGCGGATCGTGTTCCGCTAGGAACGGGTAGTTGATGAAGCCACGATCGACTGCAAGCGACATCCAGTGGGTTGCTGATTGTGCGTCGCCTGTGAGCGCATGAGCTTGTGCTATCAGGCGCGGGAACATGTCGCCGGACATGGCAATCACGTCAGCCTGCTCGGTCAGGCCGGCAGCGTCGGTGGACGTGCCGCCCGCCAGGCCCGCGGCGAACACCGCCGCAACCTGCTGCGGCAGGGAGCCGGACAGTACGTCAGGGAAGCTGGTCGCAAGTGCCAGCGCATCGTCCCGTTTGTCAGCGGAGGCCAGTATCCAGATATAAAAGAGCCTCGCCAGTGGATTGCCCGGGTCCAGTTCGTACATGTCGCGATATGGGTCAACGGCGCTTGCGAAGTCGCCCTCGAGCGCGTCAGCCCAGCCGGGCAGGCAGCGATTCAGCGGCGTCAGGGGATCGACGGCGAGCAGTCGATCGATGACGGGTCGTGCCAGCACGCCTCGACCGGAGAGGAGGTAGCAATTTGCGAGCAGCCCGAGTGTATCCGGATCGTTCGGCTCCTGGCGCATGGCAAGGTTGAGGCTGCGAACGGCGTCCCGCAGCTCGCCGCGCGCATAGTGAATCCAGCCTGCGAGCTGCAGGCCGGCGGCGGAATCGGGATCGATGGCGGCGATGCGCTCTGCATATCGTTCCGCCTGGTCGATCGGGTTCGGCCCGGTGTCGATACCCGCTTCACGGTAGTGCAGCCACGTACGCCCGAGGGCGGCAAGGAACACGGGGACTTCGCCCGCCGACTCCAGCGCCGTCTCGAGCAGCGAGATGGCCTGGTCGATCGACTCCGGTCGCCATCGCAGCGCTTCCTGGCGCGCCTGTAACGCATAGCGCCAGGCCGCGACGTCCTCGACGCTGTGCTTCGCAAGGCGCCTGTCGTCGTCAACGGTCAACCGCAGGTGCAAGGCATCGGCGACGTCTCGAGCGATCTTCTCCTGGATGGTGAAAACTTCATCGATGGCGCCGTCGTACTTGCCCGCCCACAGCCGGTCGTCGCTAGCCGGGTCAATGAGCCGCGTCGAGATGCGCAGCGAGTCTCTTTGTTGGCGCACGGTACCTTCAAGCAGATACCTGACGTTCAGCGTTTTCGCGATCGACCGGGCGTTGCGATGCGTGTCCTTGAGCGTCATCGACGACGTTCGCGAGATGACGCGAAGCGCCCGGATCTTGGACAGATCCGCGATGATCTCCTCGGTAAAGCCATCTGCGATGTACTCGTTCGCAGGATCCGGCCCGACGTAGCTGAAGGGCAGGACGGCGATCGATCGGTCCAGCTCGGTCCCGGCTCCCTTCGCCGATGAAGGGTTGCGTTTTTCCCCGCGCTGCCGCCAGGCATCGAGCTCGTGCGCGTAAGCGTAAACGGTGCCCTGTGACTTGTGCATGTGGCGGTGCACGGGCAGTTCTTCCTCGGCCTCCCAACGGCGTGCCGAGCGCACGCTGCAACCGAGATACGCGGCGATGGCCTTCCAGGAGCGCAGTTGTTCCGGCTTCGCCGTTCCGTTCATGCGTCGATGATACAGGGAAAGAGTGGGCCAAAGATGGCCAAGGGTGGCCACGGCCCGTTGTGCACATTGAGCGATCAGACGGTGTGAATGGAGACTGCAACTCATCGACCACACGTCAATTGACGAACCTCGAGGAGACACAAAATGCACAAGAAACTGACCCACTCAATCGTTGCAATCCTGGCCGCCTGCCTGACCTCAACAGCCGTTGCCGACGACAAGAAAGACTGCGACAAGGATGCCCGCTGGGTACCGGTCTCGGGTACCGGCATTCACTATTTTTCCACGGCCATCGTGCATTCGGAGCGAACGAAGCCAAACGGCAAGGTCCAGCGCAGCACCGAGACAATCGACCTGTCCGGTGACCTGGAAGGCCGCGTTCTCTACCAGCCGCGATCGCGCTTCGACTTCGTTGCCGGCACGCTGGTGAATACGGGCCGGCAGGTGTTCTCAGGTACCGTGCTCGGTTCAAAGCCGGTGCTTATATATGACGACGAGTTCCGCTTCGAAGTGAATCTCAATACCGGCGCGACAGTCGGCAAGGTATTCCTCGTCGACAGGATTGCGGGACCGCGTGTCAAATGCGAGATTGAAATCATCGGCACCGGTTTTACTCCGGAAGGCGATGGGCTCGCCACCTATTCCGGCCGCTGCAAGGTTCGGGACCGGTGAGCAAGGTCGGAGTCCGCTGAGCTAAACCAGGAACATTTGCTCAGGCACCGGCCATGACGCAAGCGGCGCGAGCACGGTGTGCTTGCGCCGCAACTTGTCATGAAACTCGTACGCGAGCGGCGGGCAGTGCAGGTTGTTCGGGCAGTGGATCATCATGTAGGTCTCGACGTCGTCGCCCAGGTAGCCGGCGATGTGGTCGGCCCACTCCGAAATGTACGGCGCGTTGGAATCGATGTCCGGGTGCAGGATCAGGCGGACGAAAGCGACGCCCGAGTAAACGTCGGGCACAACCGGGACGTCCGGTTTTTCATGCAGCGCCTTGAGCACCTCGGGGTGCGTGCGGTCGCCCTCGTAGAGCGGCCGCGAGTCGAGCACGACGCGGCCGGCCGAGTACCGCTCGAGGAACGGTTCGAGCTTCGAAGGATGCTCGAAAAATGCCGGATGTCGTACCTCGATGACGAACCGGAAACGATTATCGAGCGCGCGAAAGATATCCTCGAATGCCGCCATGTCCGTAGGCCCCAGCGTCGCCGGGAATTGCACGAGCAGGGGTCCGAGCGTCTCGCCGAGCGGTTCGATGGCCGCGAGGAAGCGCTCCAGCTCATTGAGATCGGGCCGGCGTTCGTGAGTAACGCCGCGCGGCAGCTTCAGGCAGAAGCGGAAGCCTTTGTCCACGACATCCTGGTGCCAGCGCTCGATCGTCGGTCCGTCCGGCGTGCGGTAGAAGGTCGTATTGCCCTCCACGGTGTTGAAAACGCCCGCATAGCTCGCCAAACGGCTCGGCTTGTCCGTAAAATAACGATCTCTCCAGCCGGGAAACGCCCAGGCCGGAAGTCCGAGAAAATAGTCATCGTGGCCGGCCATCGGGCAACGCGTCTCCGGGTTCTTCCCGTCACCCTAACCGTATCCGGCCGGCAACGCACCAGCATGCAGCTATCCGATATCGTCAACGTCTCGGCTGCGGTCTCGGCGACCCGCAGCCGCCTGAAAAAGCGCGCCTTCCTGCGTGACGGGTTACGTGCGGCTACGCCCGACGAGATCCCGCTGGTCGTCAACTACCTCGGCGGTGTCCTGCCGCAGGGCCGGATCGGTCTCGGGCCCGCCATCGTCCGCCAAGTCGCGGCGGAATCCCCGGCCGCTGATGCATCGCTGTCGCTGGCCGAAGTCGACGCGACGTTCGACACGATCGCGACGACAGCGGGCAAGGGTTCGCAGGCTGCGAAGCGAAATGCATTGGGCAGACTGTTTAGTCGGGCGACGGCCGAGGAACGCGATTTCCTGATCCGGCTCGTGCTCGGCGAATTGAGGCAAGGCGCACTCGAAGGCGTGCTCGTCGAGGGGATCGCCGATGCCGCCGATCTGCCGGCAGCGGATGTTCGGCGCGCGGTAATGCTCGCCGCCGACCCGGCGCCGGTCGCGCTGGCGGCGCTGACCGAGGGTGCCGACGGACTCACCCGCTTCCGGCTCGAGCCGATGTCGCCGGTCAAGCCAATGCTTGCCCAGCCGACGGACGATATCGGCACCGCCATGGAGACGCTCGGCGAGGCCGCGCTCGAATACAAGCTCGATGGCGCGCGAATCCAGGTCCACCGGCTCGGGGACGAGGTGCGGATATTCTCGCGCCGCCTGAACGAGGTTACGAACAGCCTGCCCGAGATCGTCGAGGCAACGCTTGCGTTGCCAGCTCGGCAGCTGATACTCGACGGCGAAGTCATCGCGCTTCGTGACGACGGCCGGCCACAGCCGTTCCAGGTCACGATGCGGCGCTTCGGGCGCAAAACCGATGTCGACGCGATGCGGGGCTCACTGCCGCTCGACGCGTTCTTCTTCGATGCACTGCACGTCGACGGTGACGATCTGATCGACCGGCCGTTTCGCGAGCGCTTCGTATCCCTTGCCGCTGCGACAGACAACGAGATGCTGGTCCGCCACGAGGTAACGGACAGCCCGGTGGCAGCTGGCCGCTTCCTGGCCGGTGCGCTCGAGCAGGGGCACGAGGGCATCATGGCCAAGTCGCTCGACAGTGCCTATGCGGCCGGCAATCGCGGCGCGGACTGGCTCAAGATCAAGCAGGCACACACGCTCGACCTCGTAATACTCGCGGCCGAGTGGGGCAGCGGCCGGCGCAAGGGCTGGCTGTCGAACCTGCACCTCGGCGCAAGGAACCCGGCGGACGGCAGCTTCGTCATGCTCGGCAAGACCTTCAAGGGATTGACCGACAAGATGCTGGACTGGCAGACGCAGGCGCTGCTCGAGCGCGAGATCGGCCGTGAGGAATATGTCGTCCATGTACGTCCGGAGCTCGTCGCCGAAATCGCGGTCAACGACATCCAGGCGAGCCCGCAGTACCCAGCCGGAATGGCGCTCAGGTTTGCGCGCGTGAAGCGCTATCGCGACGACAAGACGGCGGCCGAAGCTGACACCATCGAAACTGTCCGCTCGCTGTTCGAGGCGCAGGCAGGCGCGAGCGTATGAAGTCCTTCCACGCGGCAACGAGGACCTGGTTTGAGGAGCACTTCGAGACGCCGACGGCCGTCCAGGAGCGCGGCTGGCAGCAGATCACGGCGGGCAAACACGCGCTGCTCGTGGCGCCGACCGGCAGCGGCAAGACGTTGGCGGCATTCCTCGCCGGCATCGACCGGCTTGGTGGACTCGATGCCGACGCGGTGCCCGGCGTCCGCGTCCTGTATGTGTCGCCGCTGAAGGCGCTCGTTTACGACATCGAGCGAAACCTGCGCGCGCCGCTCGTCGGCATTACACGGGTCGCCGAACGGCTGGATCTCGACTTCCGCCAGCCGAGCGTCGCCATCCGCACCGGGGACACGCCGCAGCGCGAGCGTCAGCGGCAGGTGAAGGAGCCGGGCGAGATACTCGTGACGACGCCGGAGTCGCTGTACCTGATGCTCGGCTCTCGAGCTGCCGAAACCCTGAAGACGGTCGAAACCGTCATCATCGACGAAATCCACGCCGTGGCGCCGACCAAGCGCGGCACGCACCTCGCGCTGTCGCTGGAGCGCCTGAGCGCAATCACCGAGACCGAGCCGCAGCGCATCGGCCTGTCCGCGACGGTTCGGCCGCTCGACGCGGTTGCGAAGTTCCTCGGCGGCGATCGAAACGTCGAGCTTGTCGACTGTTCCGCCGAGCCGAAGCTCGAACTGAGCGTCACGGTGCCGGTACCCGACATGCAGAATCCGCCGACGCCGGACAGGAAGGCAGAGGGCGGCTCGATCCTCGGCGAGCTTTACTCTCGCGAGGTGGGCACGCCGCAGGCCGAACGCGGCATCTGGCCGTCCATCTATCCGCAGCTGCTCGACGCTATCCGCGGCAATCGTTCGACGATCATCTTCGTCAACAGCCGTGGGCTCTGCGAGCGTCTCGCCCACAAGCTCAACGAGCTGGCCGAGGAAGAGCTCGTGCGGGCGCACCACGGCAGCATCTCGCACGACAAGCGTGCCGAGATCGAAGAGGGCCTTAAGCTCGGCACGATCCGCGGCATCGTTGCGACCAGCTCGCTCGAGCTCGGTGTCGATATGGGTGCCGTCGACCTCGTCCTGCTGGTCGAGTCGCCCGGTTCTGTCGCACGCGGACTGCAGCGCGTCGGTCGAGCAGGGCACGGTGTCGACGAGATCAGTGTCGGTCGCATCTACCCGAAGTTTCGCGGCGACCTGTTGGAGTCCGCAGTCGTCGCCCAGCGCATGCAGAAGGCCGAGCTCGACGCGATCGCCGTACCGGTCAACGTGCTCGATGTGCTGTCGCAGCAGATCGTCGCGATGTGCTGCCAGGAGCCCCTGACTGTCGATGAGATCGATGCCATCGTTCGCCGTGCGGCACCGTACCGTGAGCTTTCGCGGGAGGCACTGGAAGCCGTGCTGGACATGCTCTCCGGGCGCTATCCGTCATCGGACTTCGCCGACCTGAAGCCACTCTTGTCCTGGGATCGCAGCGAAGACCGGCTGTCGCCTCGCCGCGGCGCGCCGCTCGTCACCCGAATGAACGCGGGCACGATCCCGGACCGCGGTGCCTACGGTGTGCACCTGGGAGAGGACGGTCCGCGCGTCGGCGAACTCGATGAGGAGATGGTCTTCGAGACCCGGCCGGGCGACAACATCACGCTCGGCGCAAGCACGTGGCACGTCGAGGCGATCACGCGCGACCGCGTAATCGTCACGCCTGCGCCCGGTGAGCCCGGTCGGCTGCCGTTCTGGCGTGGTGACGGTCCCGGCCGGCCAATCGAGCTCGGCCGTGCGCTTGGCGCTTTCTTGCGAAAGATCGGCCGCATGGGAGAGGCGAAGACGGAGGCGTGGCTCGAAGCGAACACGCCGCTCGATGCGTTCGCGGCAAAGAACCTCGCGGCCTACGTCGCCGAGCAGAAACGCGAAACCGGCACTCTCCCGACGGACCGCGCAATCACGGTCGAGCGCTTCCGTGACGAGCTCGGCGACTGGCGCATCTGCATACTGACGCCGTTCGGCGCGCGCATCCACGCGCCCTGGTCAATGGCATTGCAGCGTACGCTTGGCGAGCAGAGCGGCTACGAAACGCAGGTCATGTATACCGACGACGGCATCGTGCTGCGCTTTGCCGACGTTGAAACTCTTCCCGGCGCCGACCTGCTCGTCCCCGACCCCGACGATGTCGAATCGCTGATAACGGACCAGCTCGCCGGTACGTCCCTGTTCGCCGGCTTGTTCCGGGAAAACGCTGTGCGCTCGCTGCTGCTGCGTCGCCGCCGGCCGGGCCAGCGTTCGCCGCTCTGGGCGCAGCGACTGAAGGCGCAGAACCTGTTGGCTAACGTGCAGCGGTATCCGAACTTCCCGATCGTTATCGAGACCTACCGGCAGGCGCTCGCCGATGTCTTCGACCTGCCCGGATTGAAGCGATTGCTGGCAGACATTCGCCGTCGCGACATCACGATCGATGACGTCGAAACCGGCACGGCCTCGCCGTTCGCGCGATCGCTGGTGTTCGCGTACGTCGCCGCCTACCTGTACGAACAGGATGCGCCACTCGCCGAACGCAAGGCGCAGGCGCTGACCCTGGACCGCCGCTTGCTCGGCGAACTTCTCGGCCAGGCCGAGCTGCGCGAACTCATCGATGCCGATGTGCTCGGCGAACTCGAGGCCGAGTTGCAATACCTGCCCGAGGACTACCACGCCCGCGATGCCGACGACGTCCACGATTTGCTCCGACGACTGGGAGATCTCGGCGAAGGCGAGTTGATGGAGCGCTCGAGCGTTGATCCCCTGCCGCTGCTTAAAGACTTGGAAAAACAGCGTCGCGCCGTGCCCGTGAACGTTGCCGGTGAGCAGCGCTGGATTGCGGCGGAGGACGCCGGTCTGTATCGCGACGCGCTCGGCGTCGTCGCGCCCACGGGAGTGCCGGACACATTCCTCGCGCCGGTCGACAATCCTCTCGAAGTCCTGCTCAAGCGCTATGCGCGCCACCACGGACCGTTCCTCGCCCGCGACCCGGCGGCACGTTTCGGGCTGCGCGAAGCGCAGGTTCTCCCCGTCCTCGCACTGCTCGAGCAGGAAGGCATTCTTATGCGCGGCGAGATTCGCCCGGGCGGTGTCGAACTGGACTGGTGCGATGCTGAAGTTCTTCGGCGGCTCAAGCGCCGCAACCTCGCGAAGCTGCGCGACGAGGTCGCCGCCGTCGACACGCCGACACTGGCGCTGTTCCTGCCCAACTGGCACGGGGTGCGGGACGGACGCCAGGGCATGGACCGCCTGCGTGAAGTCGTCGGGCAGCTGCAGGATCTCGCATTGCCGTGGTCCCTGCTGAGCACGACGATCCTGCCTGGACGAGTCGCCGACTATCGTGCCGAGATGCTTGACATGCTCGCGGCATCAGGCGCGGTTGTCTGGGTCGGCCGGGGTGCGGCGGGTCCACGCGATGGGCGGATCGCACTGTACCTTCGCGAGCAGGTCCGCGATTTGTTGACGGTGGATGACGAATACGAGGCACCGGACGAGGTGCACCGCGCAATACTCGATGGCCTTGGCTCGAACGGCGCGTCGTTCCTTCTCGAGATCGAGGATCACGTCAATGCGGCCGTACCCGATACGTCCGCGAAAGAGCTGCGCGAGGCGATCTGGAACCTCGTCTGGGCCGGGCAGGTGACCAACGACACGTTCGGCCCGCTGCGCGACCTCGCCCGAACGGCGCCCAGGCGTGCCCGGGGTCGACGCGCCGGTGCGGGCCAGATCCTTGCCGGCGGTCGCTGGTCTCTCGTCGCGGGTCTCGCCGGCGCGGCACCGAACCCGACCCAGCAGGCGGTTGCGCGGGCGAGGCTGCTGCTCGACCGTTACGGCGTCGTCAGTCGCAAGTGCGCACAGACCGAGGGCATGAGCGGCGGTTTTGGCCCGCTTTACAAGGTGTACCGGGAAATGGAGGAGCAGGGTCGCGTTCGCCGCGGCTACTTCGTTGACGGTCTCGAAGGCGCGCAGTTCGCCTATGCCGGCGCGATTGACCGGCTGCGCGATGGTCGTGACGATGCCGAGGAACGCGACCGCCCTGTCGGGACCGGTGACATCGTCGTGCTGGCCGCAATGGATCCCGCGAATCCTTACGGAGCGCTCGTGCCGTGGCCGGAGGTCGGCAATGACAAAGCCAAACCGCGCCGGGTGACCGGCGCATGGCTGCTGCTCGCGCGCGGGCGGCCCGCGCTGTACGTCGGCCGGCGTGGCCGTTCGCTGATCACCTTCCCGGGTACGATCCGCGACGAGGAGGGTGCGCTGGCAGCGGCCATCGCGGCGTTGAGGACGCTGCCGAAGACGGGCCGGCAGGGTCTGCTCGTCATCGAAACGATCGACGGCGACGTTGCCGCGGAATCACCGCTGGTTGAGCACTTCCGGAGCGCGGGCTTCGCGACGGACTATCGCGGACTCATCGATGTTCAGCCACCGGGTGCCGTGACCGCCGGCGAGAGAGCGAGCTAGGCCATGCCCGAGGGCGACACGATTCACAAGATCGCCAACTATCTCGAGCCGCGGCTCGCGAACACAGAGGTCGTCAGCGTGCAGATGGCCGATGCGCTCGCGGCGCGCCGCTGCGAATCTCAACGGGTTGATGCCGTAACGGCGCGCGGCAAACACCTGTTCATCGAACTCGACAACGGTTTCGCACTCAGGAGTCATCTGGGCATGCACGGGTCCTGGCACTGCTATCCGAAGGGCGGCGACTGGCAGCGACCCCGCTGGCAGGCGTCGCTCATCGTCTCGACCGCGGCCGATGACTACGTTTGCTTCAATGCAAAGGAGGTCGAGCTGGTGCGGATTCCGAGCGTGCGCGAGCGTATCGTGAGCGCCCGGCTGGGTCCCGACCTGATCGCCGACGAGGTGGATTTCGAGATGCTGCCTCGTCGAGTGCGCGAGTTCCTGGCGCCCGATGACCTGTTGTGTGACGCCCTGCTGGACCAGCGCATCACGGCGGGCATTGGCAATGTTTACAAATCGGAAGTGTTGTTCATCGAACGGCTGTCGCCGTTTAGCGAACTGGCCGACGTCAGTGACCGTGATATCCGGCGGTGCTTCGAAACTGCGGCTGACCGGCTCGGCCGGAATCTGGGCGGCGGCCGCCGGGTTACCCGACTGGAAAAAGACGGCGCCGGTCGCCTGTGGGTGTACAACCGACACGGCAAACCCTGTATCGAGTGCGACACGCCCATCCGCAACCAG